>NZ_AUTL01000194.1:0-14537 GCF_000498015.1 Pseudoalteromonas sp. TAE79 | reverse complement strand
GACTTGTCGCTTTTGAAAACCCACCTCACGATAGTGACCTTTAGGTAAAAAATCTCGGTCAACTAAAATGACTTGTACCTCATCAGGTGTTTCTGTTTGAGTCAGCGTTTTACCTACTCGGCCTTTTTGTCCGCCAGCTGATTTTTCTGACTTCTCTCTTGTTGGCTTTGTTCGGTTGATATCTTTTGATGGAGGAATGCTACTATTTTGACTATTAAGTCCTAATTTACTAGCTAGCATAACAACGACAACAAGAATGAGTTCAATAGACATCTTCAACGCTGGCGAGAGTGTTTTATCTTCTTGTAACTGAGTTTTAGTTTGCTCAACTATTTCAGTGATATTTATGCTGTTTAAATTCATTAAAGCTAGAGCGATAGGGTAATAGCTCTAGCTTGGCATACTGGCAGGATCAGTCAATAGCTAAAAAAGATCCTTAGAAAATAATTTGTCTTGGTGAATAGTTACAAACTTAGAAACTAAATCGTTATAATCTGCACTGCTTGAATAAAAGCTGCGACGGGTAGGAAAGTAGTCGATTAAGGTGCCCGCTCTGAAAAATTCAACAATATTATCATCTTTTTTCTCTACTTTTGGGGCGTATACTCTTGTTCTAAAGTGGCTTGCTACATAAACAACATTATTTTCTTTTGCGTATACAGGCTGACTTGTTACTTCTTGAAAGCTCGTTTCTAATCCGAGAGCTTGTGCATAGCTTTGTGTTAAAACAGCTAAGCTAATGCAGTTGCCTTGCGAAAGTTTTAAGGCTTGGGCTGAAGTAAGTGTATCGCCGTGGTATTTAAAGTTAGCTAAGTTGCTTTCGAGGTAGTTGTAAATAATGCGGTCATGACGGATTTCAGACTGTTTTTGTTTTTCGGCATAGGCTAAAAATTTTTCTTTTTCAGCATTTGGCAGCTCGAAAATACTGTACTCAGAAGGAGTGTCGAGTTTATTAAACAAAGAATGGTTTAATAGTTGTTCAAGCTCTATTTGTTGTTCTACTTGGTGAACCTTGGTTGTGTTACATCCAACTAAATATAAAAAAGTAATACAGACTGCTATTTTATAAAACATCATAAACCCACTCCATTGTTAAATTTTACATTACAATGTGGTGGGTTTTTAATCAAGCACTTGCTGTACTGCGTTTACTTGAGCGATTTTTTTGTGATTGTTTTTTACGTTTACGGCGGGTAAACCACAAGTAAAAACCAGTACCTGCTAGCCACACTGGGCTCAAACCAATTACGCACCACAGTATTTT
Source organism: Pseudoalteromonas sp. TAE79 (assembly GCF_000498015.1). Lineage (NCBI taxonomy): Bacteria > Pseudomonadati > Pseudomonadota > Gammaproteobacteria > Alteromonadales > Pseudoalteromonadaceae > Pseudoalteromonas > Pseudoalteromonas sp. TAE79. The sequence continues at coordinate 13,273 of NZ_AUTL01000194.1, read as the reverse complement.
ACTTATTAGCCCTGCAAAGTAGCCAAAATGAAGTTTTCTAAAGCTATCAATTACTTGCCAGCCAACGCCTACTTCGCGAATATCCCAGTTAGTTAAATGTTCGCCTGTATGCTTATCGTAGCTAACCGTATTAGCGTATTCGCTCGCAAGCGGGTTATTTGTATCGACTTCGCCGAATAAGGTGATATTTTCGTCAGGCTCGAGCGGCATAACTAAAAACGTACCATTAAAAGTGGGTATTTGCTTTTTACTGTCATCGAGTATGTGTTGAAACGAAATATCGCTACTGTGCAAGTTTTTGGTTAGTACAAAGTGCTCTTCCTCAGCGTGTTCAATAACTTCGTGATACCACACCGCCCAGTTAAAGTAGCCACCTGTGATAGCTAAAATAATAATGATGGGCGACCCTATCACCCCAGTCATTTTATGAATGTCGCTAAGTACAATTTGCAGTGTTGCACGCCAGCGCACACTAAATAGGCGCTGCCAAAATTTACGATAAATAATAAGTCCTGTAATACCTAATACCAATAAAAACAGAGCAAAAAAGAAGCCTAGTACTGTGCCTGTTTGCCCTGGCAGGTTTTTAAAGTCGTTAAGTAAAAAGGTGTAATGCAGTTCTAAAAACCAATCAGTAAAATAATGGCTGGTACCAACAGGCTCTGACAAAATGTCACCCGTATACTGGTTTAAATGAAACTTATACCATTGCTCTGTCCCGCGTTTAACTAAGTAAACCCGATCAGCAGTATCATCGTTAAATATTTCCCAACTACCTACTACATACTCAGGGTAAGCAAGCTCTGTTTTTGCGATTAATTTGTCGATTGGCATGCGCTCTGGCAGTGCTTTTACAACATAGTGACTGCTTGGCATAAGTAAGCCATCTATTTCACTTTTAAAAACTAATACGCTCCCTGTAATACTAATAACAATCAAGGGAATGAGAGCTATAAGAGCGATCCAACTGTGAATTTTAAAAAGAGTTTTTCTCATAGATAGTTTTATATATTGCAGTTAATGACTTGCGCATGATAACAACTATCATTTTCATTTAATAGCTTGTGAGTAGGTTTTCTATTAAATAGGTAAACCGTGAACTTAATTCTACGGTTTTTGTATACCTAGCTTTCCAGTACCTAAAATAAGAATATCTTATTTAGTTGAGTTAAATTTACGCGGCTCTACAATGCCGCGCTCATAGTAAAAGCCTTTTAAAAACAGATGTTTATTAAATGTTTTTATTTCTGTTTTTAATTAACATTTATATAACGAGCGAGGTTGCTTTGGCGCATTATTTGCCTATATTGTCTTCTTTTATTTTGGTTTTTAGTTTTTTACCATTACTAAACAAAATTAGAAAAAATCGTAGTGTCTCTGGTTTGTCACTATTAATGATGACATTTGGATTAGCACAAAGCCTTTATTTTATAACCTACAATATTTTCTTTGAGCGCTATTATATTGCGTTACCATTTATTGTAACCGGTGCGTTAAGCGGGCTTATTTTATATTTTTTTGCACGTTTCAATGCAGCTAAACGAGAACGTGTACAGCTGGTTACTATGCTAGGTTTTTCGTTACTGCCTTTTTCACTGCTTTTAAATTCAAGCCTTGATACTGCAACGGTATTAAGCGCTTTAACGTATGTTGGTCTTGTGATGAGTTCGGTACGTGTTATGCCGCAAACTTATAAAACATTGCGTACGGGTAATGTGAGTAATTTAAGCGCGCGCTACTTTAGCTTGCAGTTTATTGCTGGTATTTGCGGCTTAGTTGTTGAGCTTACAACAGCGGCTCCAAGCACGGCGCACTTACTTATGTTTATTATGCTATTGCTTACCAATGCTGTGCAATTTGGTTGTATGCAATACTATAGAGTGCGACCTGTAATGGCTTAAAGCAAAAATAAAAGTGCTAATTTAGTTTAGGTATGGCAGTTTTAAGCTATTAATCATTACAAAGTTTAAACAATGCAATTAGCTATTCATCAAATTGATGCGTTTACGAATGAGTTATTTAAAGGTAACTATGCGGCAGTGATCCCACTAGAATCGTGGTTAAGTGACGATTTAATGCTAAAGATTGGCGCTGAGAATAACGTATCTGAAACTGCTTTTACCTGCCTGCAAGACGATGGAAGTTTTGTTATTCGCTGGTTTTCACCTTTGATGGAAATCGACTTTTGTGGTCACGCCACACTTGCGGCTGCCTATGTTTTATGTGAAGAGCATAACATATCGCAAATTCGCTTTATTGCTGATGCGGTGGGCGAGCTAATCGTTAATAAAAACGCTGATGGCAGCTTTGCAATGACCTTTCCAAAACAAGCACCGGTTGAAGTGCAAAATGTGCCGCAGCAACTACTTGATGGCCTGTCTATACAACCGAGTAAAGTGCTTAAAAATCGACAAGCCTACTTTGTTATTTATGAAAACGCCGATCAAATACTTGAATTAAAAACTAGCTCAGAGCTTTTAAAAACGCTTTATCCACTTGATGTAGTGGCCACTGCTGCAAGTGCTGAATATGATTTTATATCTCGTTATTTTTGGCCTGCAAGCGGTGGCGACGAAGATTATGTAACAGGCTCTATTCATACTGGTTTGGCACCTTACTGGGCGCAGCAATTGGGTAAAACTACGTTAAGTGCTTATCAGGCTTCAAGCAGAGGCGGGCATTTAATTTGCAAAGTGGGTGATACAACCGTCACCTTAACGGGGCATGCTGTAAGGTATTTAAAAGGCACTATTTATATTTAATTAGGAGCTTTATATTTGACAAGGAACAAGGTTTAATTATTCATTTCAAAATCATACCAACTGCTTGTTTTTTATTATTATACTAGTCGTTTTCTTAAGCTACTTCCTTTATTTTATCTATTAATATACGCACTTGTAACAGTTGCTTACAAATGTCACCTTAATGTTTCATATGGCTCTGGTATTATGACGTTAATAGAATTTTGAGGATAATAGGATATGCAAACAAATTCACTTAGATGGGTTTTTCCATTTGTAGCACTAGTTGTTGGTGTTGTTGGCTTTATGGGAATAAATGCCATTGCACAAGAGCCAGAAAAAAAAGAAGTAATTGATACTCGTCCAACAGTGCAAGTTGAGCCAGTGGCTGCAAACGATCATCAAGTTATTATTAATAGCTACGGTGAAGTAAAGCCACTTGAAAATACACAACTCTCGGCGCAGGTGTCGGGTGAAGTGCTAAGTTGGCATCCTAATTTTGTAGCCGGTGGAATCGTTGCTCGCGGTGAGACGTTGTTTACTATCGAAAAAGATAACTATGAAGCAGCAGTACTTGTTGCTGAGGCCGAAATAGCTCGCGCACAGGCAGGCTTAATTGAAGAACAAGCCCAAGCCCAAGTAGCCGCAGATGAAGCAAAGCGTTTTCCTGGTAAAGCGCGTACCGACTTATTTTTACGTAAGCCTCAAGTGTTAAGTGCGCAGGCATCTGTAAAGTCGGCGCAAGCTGCATTAAAACGTGCACAACGTGACTTAGATAATTGTGAAGTAACAGCCCCTTACGATGCATTGGTTATTAGCCGAAATGTAGGTGTTGGTCAATTTGTCACTATGGGTTCGCAAGTTGCTGAACTCAATAATATTGAAACTGCTGAAGTGATTATTCCTATAGCAGGGTTCGATAGCGTTTTTTTGCCAGAGCGTATTAAAGGTATTACCGCAACGATTATTCAAAAGGGCCTAAACAGCTTCACCCGTGAAGGTGTAATTGACCGTGACTTAGGGATTGTTGATAACGCTACACGTATGAGCAGTTTAGTAGTACGTATAGAAGACCCATACGGTCTTAAAAACATACAACCAGCCATTAAGTTTGGCAGCTACGTACAGGTAAATTTTGCAGGTGCAATGCTTAATAATATTTACCGTTTACCTCAAGCTTTGGTTAACAATCAAACTGTGTGGGTAGTAAACGAAAATCAAGAACTAGAGCCTCGCAAAGTAACGGTTATTCGTGAAGAGGGTGAGTATTTTTATATTAGCAGTGGTTTAAATGCCGATGACAAACTCGTTATTACTTTACCTGAATACCCGCAAAAAGGAATGCAGGTTAAAATTGCAGGTGTAGCTGCAAAACCTGAAAGCTCAGAAACGAGCACTTCAAACACGCAACAGCTTTAGGGTGTAATAGTTATGAGCGAGTCAATACAACAAAAACAAACAGGGTTAATTGCCTACTTTGCTAATAATTCAGTAGCCGCTAATTTAATGATGTTTTTTATCATTATTATGGGGGCTATAAGTTACTTTACGATTCAGCGTCAAATGTTTCCTAATGTAGAGATTAACTACATTAATATTGAGGCTAATTACCCCGGTGCTTCTCCACAGGAAATAGAAGAAAGTATTCTCATAAAAGTTGAAGAGTCACTTAAAGATATAACCGAAATTAAAAAAGGCGTGTATCGCGCATTTAGAAATGGCGGTACAGCAAGCCTAGAAATAAACACCGATGCAGAGCTTACCGATGTACTTGATAAGGTAAAGCTACGCGTTGATGGCATTGCGACTTTTCCGGCGGGTATGGAACCGGTCACCATAAGTCAGGTTGAGTTTAGGCAAGATGTAATTGGCATGACACTCGTTGCTGATTTACCACTTACAGAGCTTAAGCCGATAGCAAACCAAATAGAGGATGAGTTACTACAGTTATCTAACGTGTCGTTAGTGGTAAACGATGTTCCTCTTGATGAAATAGCAATTGAAATAGAACCCGATACGCTTCGCCAATATAATTTAACCCTTGGTGATGTGATGAATGCGGTACGCCGTTACTCAGCTAACTTTTCGGCTGGGCAGCTAAAAACAGACGCAGGCGTTATTTCTGTTCGCGTCGAAAATCAGTTTTACTCGGGTGATGAGTTTAGGCAAATTCCGGTAAAAATTGGTGAGTATGGTGCTAAAGTTTTACTGCAGGATATTGCAGTTATTAAAGATCAATTTACCGAAGGTGAGCGCTACTTTAAGTTTAATGGCGAAAACGCGGTGTATTTATCGGTTAAAGCAACGCAAGAACAAAACATGATTCCCGTTGCGGATTCGGTTAAAGCGTTTATTGATCAAAAAAATAAGCAGTTACCGCCGGGTATTCGGTTAGAGCCATTAATGGACATGACATACTACCTAAATGCTCGCCTTGATATGATGAAAGCTAACCTGTTTCAAGGTGCAATTTTGGTGGCAATTATGTTGTCGTTATTTTTGCGTTTTAAACTAGCACTTTGGGTAATGATTGGCTTACCTGTTTGTTTTTTAGGGGCCATGATGATGATGCCGCTATTTGGCATTAGCATTAATATTATTTCGTTATTTGCTTTTATAATGGTGCTCGGCATCGTGGTGGATGATGCCATCGTGATAGGGGAAGCTGCCTACACCGAAGTTGAAAAAAGCGGCGGTGGTGTAGAAAATGTTGTGCGTGGCGCTAACCGAGTCGCGACCCCTGCAACCTTTGGTGTGTTAACAACGATTGCTGTATTTGCACCATTCACAATGTCGAGCGGGCCAGAAAGTGCCTTCTTTTATGGTATAGCCGTTGTAGTAATGCTGTGTTTAGTATTTAGTTTGATTGAATCAAAGCTGATACTGCCAGCTCACATTGCTCATACGCACTTTTCGCCGATCAAAAAAGGTGGTTGGCGCGATCGCTTCAATACACGCTTTTTTGGTTTCGTAAATGGTCCATATAAACGTTTTATTGCTAAGTGTGTTGATTGGCGCTGGACTGTTTTGTTTGCTTTTATTGCAATGTTTATAATCAGTATTGCACTTATTACGTCTAATAAAGTACGTACAGTTCCAACTCCTAAAGTGCCGCATGACTTTCCACAAATACAAGTTGAAATGAACGACAACGTTTCTGATTTACAAACCATTGCCGCTATTCGCGAAATAGAAGCTATGGTACTTAGAGTCGATGAAGAAACAGAGCGTGAATTTGGCCAAAAAATTATTCGTGATGTATTGGTATTTAACCAAGGCAGAACTGAGTCGCAGTTACTAGCTCCATTAGTTGACGAAGATTCACGTCCATACAATGCATTTGAGCTTTCTCGCCGATGGCGTGAGGCTATGCCGACTATTGCTGGTATTAAGTCGTTAACTATTCAAGACGATGTTGGTGGCGGCGGTGGTAATGGCGGCGGCGAGTTTGGCTATTTACTGTATGGCTCAGACATAGATACTTTAAATCAAGCGGGTCGTCGTTTTATTCAATTACTTCAACAGCAAAAAGGGTTGTTTGATATTAGCTCAACCATAGATCCTGCGAGCAAAGAAGTGCAAATGAGCCTTAAACCTGTTGCTTATGATTTAGGCTTAGATTTGGCAGGTATTGCAAATCAAGTGGGAGCCAGTTTTTATGGTGGCGAAGCGCAGCGCGTAATCCGAAACGGCGAAGAAGTACGCGTAATGGTACGTTACCCTAAGCTGACTCGTGAGGCATTTTCATCGCTTAAGCACACCGTTGTTACTACCCCACAGGGGCGAGAAGTACTTCTTGGTGATGTAGTAGAGCTAACAGAAACGCCAGGTATTAGCTATATACGCCGCGAAGGTGGTTATCGTACCGTGTATGTTTATGGCAATATTGATGAAGAGCAAATTGAGCCAGGCGAAGTGGTTAAGCAAGTAAAAGAAAATCTACTGCCACAGCTAATAGAAGAATTCCCAAGTGTTAAATCAGAGCTTGGTGGCGCAATAGAAGAGCAGCAAGCTCAAGCTAATGAGCAAATAATGTTTTTTATTGGCGGAATGATTTTAGTATACATACTGCTAGCTGTGCCGCTTAAAAGCTATTCACAACCGCTTATTGTAATGTCGGTTATTCCGTTTAGTTTAACCGGGGCTATTTGGGGTCATTATTGGTTTGATTTAGATATGAGCTTAATGTCGGGCTTTGGCTTAATTGCCGCAGCAGGGGTTGTGATTAATGACTCACTTGTAATGACCGATTATGTAAACCAAGTTCGCCGCGAAGGTGTTAGCGTTAAAAATGCAGTAATAGAAGCCGGTTGTGCCCGCTTTAGAGCAATACTATTAACGTCTATAACAACCTTTGCTGGTGTATTACCTATTATGTTTGAAACAAGCCTGCAGGCTAAGTTTGTAATACCTATGGCAGTAGCACTTGGCTTTGCTGTTATGTTTGCAACGTTAATAACGCTTATATTAGTGCCATGCCTATATATTATTTTAGGTGATATTGGCACGTTATTTAAGCGCCCATTTAAAGGGCGAGCTACGAAAGTATCAATAAATAGTTAATAGATAATAAAGTTAAAAAAAGCCCTGAACGGTTAACCATCCAGGGCTTTTTTATTATCTTTTTAATGCAGCTTAGATGCTGCAGTAAAATTAATCTTTAAATTGCTTATGGCAATCTTTACAACCTTTAGCCCATGCACCAAAAGCTTTACCAATTACGGCCTTATCGCCTGATTGAGCAGCTAACGCGAGCTTATCTGCATTTGCTGCAAAAGCATTCGCTTTTTCAACAAAGGTTGCATTTTCGGCCCAAACCGCAGTAAGTGCCGCTGTATCGCCTTTATCTGTTCCTTCGTAAAACGCTTCCCATGGCATTTTTGAAAGTGCAGCGGCGTTGTTAGCACGCATTTTAAATTGCTCTGCGTTAAAAGGTACTTTACCTTTTAGCATTGCGCCCATGTCACCAATTTGCACTGAAATCATTGAGAACGCAGCTTGGCGGTATTCAATTGCGTCACTTGGCTCTTTAAATGCAGAATTTGCCGATACGCTAAATGCACACGTTGCCAGTGCTATTGTTGCTAATACTTTTTTTAATTTCATGTTTGCCCCTGTTGAAAATTGTAATTCTTAATTTGATATCTTGTATCTAACATCGTATTTATTCAAGTGAATGCGATAGATTTAATTAAAACTTAGTCATTAAGACCTATATCAGCAAATATCATTCCTCGGCGCATACTTCTGGTAGCCAAAAATACTTCTCCAAGTAGTGAAATAAATGCACATATGAGTAATGCCATTGCGGCAACAAAACAACAAGCAATAGTCACGCTTAAGTTAATTGATTGAATGTGCGACAAGAATAAAAACATGACCACAGCACATACAAGTAAGGCACTTAATACACTTAAACTAAAAGCAATATGTATACATCGAGATCTTTTTAATAAAGCGCGGAGTTCTGTTGCTAGCGACTTATTAAAATCATCATCTGTATTTACTTTTAATCTTCGCTCCAATAAGCGCGCTCTGTCGGTAATTCGCGCTAAGCGATTAGATAAAACACCTAAAGTTGCTGCTATACCTGTGATTAAAAATACGGGAGCAACGGCCGTTTGAATTACTTTTGCCATAGTTAAAATATTTATTACTTCGCTATTCATTACTACCCTTAATCAGTTGAGCTTAAAAATGACTTATATATCTACAGAGTACCTGATGTAGGCTTATTAAGAAAAGAGGAATTACGTTGATTTACTTTACATAGCTTCACAAAGTAAATCACAACACAGGTTATTTTTAGGTATATTTAATTACTTAATAAAAAATAAAAAACAACAAGGATTTGACTGATGAAACGTACTCCATTCGCTCTTGCTGCACTATCGCTCGCTATTTTAAGTGGCTGTAATCAAGCCCCTGAAGAAACCAAAAAAAATAATACACAAGTTAAAACGGTTCAAGTAGCCCAAGCTGTAGCCCCAGTTGCTAAAAAAGTGCCTTATGAGATGACTATTCATGGTGACACACGGGTAGATAATTACTATTGGTTACGTGATGACGAACGTAAAGCGCCAGAGGTGATTAACTATTTAGAAGCTGAAAATACATACACTGATGCCATGCTTGCACATACTAAAACGCTGCAAAGTGAATTGTTTGAAGAGCTAAAAGGGCGTATCCAAAAAGACGATGATTCAGTCCCAGTTAAAAACGGTGATTATTTTTACTCAACGCAAACACGTGGCGATAACGAGTACACTACTTACTTACGCAGCAGCGATTTTACAGGTACGGATCAGCAAGTTATTTTAGATGTAAATGAGCTTGCGAAAGGCCATGATTATTATGCAGTAAGTGGCTTAAATGTAAGCCCGAATGGCAATTTAATGGCTTATGGCGAAGATACTGTTAGCCGTCGTATTTATAGTATAAAAATAAAAGATTTAACAACCGGTAAACTACTCGAAGATACACTAGAGGGCACCAACGGTGGCATTGTGTGGGCAAACGATAACAAAACGCTTTATTACATTAAAAAAGATTTACAAACCTTGCTAGGTTACCAAGTTTATCGTCATACATTAGGTACACCACAAGCTGATGATGAGCTAATTTACGAAGAAACTGATACCAGTTACTACATGGGTATGAGTAAAAGCAAAGATGAGTCAGAAATTTATATTTGGCACAGCAGCACAGCTGCATCAGGCGTATCGGTACTAAGTGCTGATGATGCTAAGGCAATGCCTAAACGCTTAATTGAGCGCGAAGCAGGGCTTGAATATGAAATATCTAAACTAGGGAATACTTACTACATTGTAACTAACTTAGATGCTGTAAATTTTCAGCTGATGAAAGTGGATATTGATAAAGCTGGTGACAAAGCAAATTGGCAAAGTGTGATCCCAGCGCGCGATGATATTAAGCTCGAAGGCATTGATTTATTTAATGACTACTTAGTTTACCAAGAGCGTGAAATGGGCCAATCAAAGTTGATTGCGCGTGATTTAAAAACAGGTAAAGAGTTACCACTGAGCTTTAACGATAGCGCTTATACAATTGGTACTTATGGTAATAACGATATAGATAGCAGCACGTTACGAGTTTACTACACAAGCATGACTACACCTGGTTCATCGTACGATGTAGATTTAGCGACTGGCGATAAAAAACTACTTAAACAGCTAGCTGTATTAGGTGATTTTGATGCTGATAATTACGCCTCAGAGCGTATTTTTGTAACAGCACGTGATGGCATAAAAGTACCGGTAAGCTTAGTTTACCGTAAAGACGCGTTTAAAAAAGATGGTACTAACCCGCTACTGCAATACGGTTACGGCTCTTATGGCGCAACCATGGATCCTACTTTTTCAAGCACGCGTTTGAGTTTACTTGACCGTGGCTTTGTATTTGCAATTGCCCATGTACGTGGCTCACAAATGCTAGGTCGCCCTTGGTACGAAGACGGCAAGCTACTCACTAAAAAGAATACGTTTAATGACTTTGTTGATGTAACTAAAGCATTGGTTTCTCAAAAGTATGGCGCAAAAGATGAAATATTTGCGTTAGGTGGCAGTGCTGGTGGCTTATTAATGGGCGCAGTAGCAAACCAAGCGCCTGAGCTTTATAAAGGCATGGTTGCTGCGGTACCGTTTGTAGATGTAGTAACCACAATGCTTGATGCGAGCATTCCGCTTACAACAAATGAATACGGCGAGTGGGGTAATCCGAACGAAAAAGCGTATTACGATTACATGCTGTCTTACTCGCCATACGACCAAGTATCTAAGCAAGCATATCCTAATATGCTAGTAACGACTGGCTTGCACGATTCGCAAGTTCAATACTTTGAGCCTGCAAAATGGGTTGCTAAGTTGCGTGACTATAAAACTGATGACAATAAGTTACTGTTTAAAATAGATATGGAAGCAGGGCACGGTGGTGCATCGGGTCGCTTTAAACGCTTAGAAGATACCGCGCTAAACTATGCATTTATGCTTGATTTAGCAGGTATTAAAAAGTAGTTACTCTTTATATTTAAATAGATTTAACTCAATAAGGTGCTTTTTAAAAAAGCACCTTTTTTTGTGGTAAATTAAAGCTAAACATAGTGCCTTTACCAATTTCACTTTGTACGTAAATTTCACTATCCATCAGTTTTAATAACCCTCTGCAAATAGCCAATCCTAAACCACCTTGCTGGCGCCCCTCTTTATTAGAATTACTTGCTTGGTAGTGCGGGTCAAAAATAGCATTCAGCTCATCTTCTTTTATGCCTACACCCGTGTCTGATACATGCACAAATAATTGATTATCTTCACTGCGTTTTACATGTACTGCAATGCTGCCGCCGCGAGGGGTGTGCCTAATTGCATTATCAATTAAATTGCTCAGTACTCGCTCTAGCTTAGCGATATCGGCAACCACAGGAAAATCACAAATCGCAGGTTCTACCGACAAACTAATGCCTTTTTTGTCAACGGCTAAACTAAATTTTGCCATGCAATCGTAAATGAGTTCACCTAAATTAAAGGTTTCTTTATTTATACTTATTTCGCCATTTTCTAAGTGAGCAAGCTCAAATATTTGCTCTATGAGTAGCTTTAATTGCCCGCAATTATTAAGCGATACCTGTAAGTATTCTTGCTGCTCTTGTTTACTTAGTTGTTCACCCGACTGATTTAATACTTCTAAAAACCCCTGCAGTGAAGCAAGTGGTGTACGTAGGTCGTGCGATAGATGGGTCAGCAACTCTTTGCGTTGTTTATCGCCTTGTTCAAGCGCTTTAAACTGCTCATTAATACGCGTTAACATGGCTTGAATACTTCGCCCTAAACTATGCACTTCGTTACTTTTTTGCGTTGAATAGTTACTTAGCTTGGTGTCGGTAAGGCTGTAGTTAGCGGCTTCAATATTACTAACATCGCGTGCTAAGCGCTGAATTGGGTTGGTAAAAAAACGTAGTAAAATTAGCATCGCAATAAATAAAAATGCGAGTGCAGAGCCAAGCCATAAAGCAGCTAGCCATAACTTGTCATTATTTTTTACAGTGCTTAGTGAGGTATCGTAAGCCTCACCACCAATAATTACATATAAATAACCTTGTAGCTTATCTTGATTAAATACTGGCGCGGCTGAAAATATTTTTTGTTGCTCTTTATTACGAGGATTATCACCATAAATAGGTGCAGCGCTTGGGTCGTTAATCAGCCTTTTTAAGGGCGTTAAACTAATGTGCGTGCGTTTAACTTTACCCGGCTTTGCTGAGTAAGTAAGAATTTTTCCGGTTTCGTCTACAAAATAAAATTCAAACGCAGGACCTAATAACATTAAGGTATGGAAGAGGTTTTCAAGCGCTTTATAGTCGTAAACCCCTTCTTTTATTAGTGGGTTATCTTGTACTAAATGTTCCGCTAACGCTAAGTGCAGATTTTGTTCGGCGTGGTGTTTTGAAGTCAGTTCTAATTGCTTGCTCCAGCCGTAAACTAGGGCGCAAATAAAACAAAAAATCACGACTAGCGATATAACTAATTTTTGATACAAAGATAATTTCATAATAGGTGTCTTAATTGAGTTGGCTAGGGTTTAGTTTGTAACCAACCCCCCAAACTGTTTCGATGATAGGCGCTTGTTGGTGTTCTTCTAGCTTGGCACGTAAGCGGTTTATATGTGAATTAACCGTGTGCTCGTAACCACTGTGTTGGTAACCCCATACTTTATCGAGTAACTGCTGGCGGCTAAAAACATGATTAGGATGGCGTGCAAAGTAAACGAGTAAATCAAATTCGGTGGCGGTAAGGTTAAGGGCTTGCTTGCCTAAATACACTTGGTGCGAACTGAACTCAATGTGGAGTGACCCTACGTTTAGCGTTTGTTCGCTATCAACGGGGGAGTTGTCGTTGTTTTGGCCTGCGAGTAGTTGTGCTCTGTGGCGTAATTGGGTTTTTACTCTGGCTTGTAATTCGCGTGCAAAAAAGGGTTTACAAATATAATCATCGGCGCCCATTTCAAGGCCAATAACTCTGTCCATATCGCTACTCAGCGCGGTGAGTAAAATTACGGAGGTAGTTGGGTAATGCTCTTTTATTTTTCGGCATAAGCTCAAACCATCCATTTGCGGTAAGTTTATATCGAGTAAAATAAGTCCGTAGGGATGCTTAGCTATTTTTTTAAGGCTAGTTCTGCGCTTACAACATGATCAACATGTAAGTTAAGCGACGTTAGCTGCGTGGTAATTAACTTACCTATTTCTCTGTCATCTTCTACTACTAATATTTTTTCGTGACGCATGTATTACCTCGTAAAAAGGGGGGCATCCGTGCTCCTTTACTTCCCCATTACAAGCTGGAACGTTACTGCGTGCGCGTAATTACTATTTTCGATACTGGGTTATCAAACTTATGTTCAACACCAAGTGCTGATGTAGATAATCCATCTTGATTTGAAACAATGCCTGGATGCATCGTTATTATATCGGCTGTATCGTCACGTATTTCGTTAAACCCTTCGCCGCTAGCGGCAGG
>NZ_AUTL01000193.1:0-5634 GCF_000498015.1 Pseudoalteromonas sp. TAE79 | reverse complement strand
GCCACATAAAAATGCACGGCGCACGCAACGCGAAATACAGTGGTAGTATTTTGTATCAGCCAAACTTACTTGACGCTTTCTCGCGATAGCCATAAGACACCCTGCTTGTTTTTTACACTAAACAAAGGCTAGTCTTTAACTTCTAAAAGTGCAAAATTTAGAGTGGGTGTCTAGTTTATTTAACGGCCACATAAAAATGCACGGCGCACGCAACGCGAAATACAGTGGTAGTATTTTGTATCAGCCAAACTTACTTGACGCTTTCTCGCGATAGCCATAAGACACCCTGCTTGTTTTTTACACTAAACAAAGGCTAGTCTTTAACTTCTAAAAGTGCAAAATTTAGAGTGGGTGTCTAGTTTATTTAACGTGAAATACAGTGATAGTATTTTGTATCAACCAAACTTACTTGACGCTTTCTTGCGATTGCCATAAGACGCCCTGCTTGTTTTTTGTACTAATAAAAGGCTAGCCTTTAATTTTGAAAAGTGCAAAATTTAGGATGGGTGTCTAGTTTGTTCTCTAAATTTAGGATGGGTGTCTAGTTTGTTCTCTCAGTACCGGCGAGTAAGTTGGTGCTGTTTTTGCTGTCTTTTGTTTTTAGCAAAAACCGCGACAACTGTATCGAGTCCGAGTGCAGCAGCTTGTTAGTCAATTATTCATATGACTTATCGATAACATTGTTTTCCATTCCTGGATCGATGTCCTCGTAATACCATCCATCTTCATCACTACGGGCTAAAGATGCAACAGAGTCCCATAGTTCATCAATGATTTCATTCTGATTATTTAATTGTTCGATATCAGCATATTCGTCATATTCGTCATAAGAAGGTGAAGTTAATTCGTTTTCAATCGGTATCGGCGGAGCGTCATACCCCATCGGTAAATAAACAAAAAATGTATTACCATTTACCCCAAGCTTGATTGTCGTGGTTAAACTACTTGACAATTCTTTTGCGAAAACAGCAGCCTCTTTATAAGTCTCAAAATATTTAAGCTTGTCCGATTTACCCTTAAGTTTAATTTTCATTTGTGGAACCTTACGGGTAACACAAATCGTATTTTGTGGAGCCTCATGGGTAACATAAATCGTATTTTGTGGAGCCTCATGAGTAACACAAATTTTGTCTTGATTGAGGAATGGATTGTTTTTTTGAATGCTTTTTTGAGGTTTTTCGTCGTTTTCTTTAGATATAAAAAAAACGATTAACGAAATAACCAGCGATATAAAGGCAACTTTGGGAAATGCAGCTTCAAGGCAGTATCCCTTAAAGCATGCTCCATAAGAAAATTGATTAAGGACAAAAACAATTATAAATACAGGAATAAAAATAAAAATTACTTTCATAATCCTTTCCACAACATAGTTTAACACCCTGAAAAGTTGACGCTAACATCAATAGATACCAACGCCCATTTAAGGGGCTGATAATTGTTTGCTAAAATGTGTAGCGAAGCGAAACCGAGCAAACTGTTAGCAGTCCCGCTTTAAATTCTTGTTATATTTCAGTTACAACGAGCCTAAATAATCTTTTATTGTCTGTGTTTTAGAACATTGTTCTTTAAATTTGACCTGCTCACTAACACAAATAATATATTCATCACCCAGCTCTACGATAGGTTTTACGTCTTTTACCAAATAGTGCCCTCTAACTTTTTTTAACTGAATTAAGGCATAGTTAAAAGATGTATAATTGGGTAAACCTGTAGAGTGAGTAAAACCGATGAATTCAATTGTCTCTGGTTCTTTTGAAGTGTTAAACCACTCAATCACGCTGTATTTCAATTCAAAGGCTGCATCCATACAAATGCCACTTTCAACAAAGTTATCGCATGATTTTTTACTTTCCACAACTGAAAAAGGTGAACCGATAAATACAACCTCTTCAGCATGCAGGTTAAAAGCAAAAATGAGTAAACTAAATGTGAATATTTTCACTAACCTTTCCCTGAAATATAGACATAATGACTCCCACACGGTGTTAGCCTCCGCTTTTCGTGGGTTAGCTTAATTCAAAGCCAGAGCCATAATTAGTTTGTCAATTAACTAAACAGCAGAGGCTAACATGAATAAACATAGCATACTTTTTATCGGTCTTGATACACATAAAGAATTCAATGAAGTCGCCTATATTGAAGAACATAGAGGTGCGCAACCTGTTCATCTTGGCCGAGTTTCGTCTTCCAAAGTGGCCGTTCAAAAGCTTGTTCGTCAGTTCGAATCGAAATACCCTGGCGCAACACTTCATTTTGTTTATGAAGCAGGCCCATGTGGTTATTGGATTTACAGGTTAATTACCAGCCTCGGCCATTGCTGTTACGTGGTGGCGCCCTCTCTTATTCCTAAAAAACCTGGTGAGAAGATTAAAACCGATAAACGTGATGCTCTTAAGCTTGCTAAATTACTTAAGTCTGAAGATTTAACACCTATCTATGTTCCCGAGCCTGAAGACGAAGCCGTACGCGATTTATCTCGCGCACGCGAAATAGCCATGAAAGATTTAAAAGATGCTAAATATCAATTAAAGGCGCTGTTGCTTCGCAATAATATCAATTACAAAGGCACTGCGAATTGGTCACAAAAACATTTACGTTGGCTTACTGAGCTTGTGCTGCCACACCCCGCTCAGCACATCGTCTTACAAGAGTTTTTACACACAATTACCGAACGAATAAGCCGACTTGAACGGCTAGACAATGAACTAACACACCACGTTCACCAGTGGCGTTATTATCCTGTTGTCAAAGCAATACAAGCTATGCGTGGTGTCCGTTTGTTGGTCGCCACCGGCGTTGTTGCTGAGCTTGGCGATTTATCGCGTTTCGACCATCCTCGTAAATTAATGAGTTATCTCGGTCTTGTACCCAGTGAACACTCGAGTGGTGGCAAACGCCATATTGGCGCCATCACAAAATGCGGAAATGGCCGAGCAAGACGCCTTCTTGTGGAAGGTGCACACACTTATCGGTATGCGGCAAATATATCGACCGATATGCAAAAACGACAAGAAGGCTTACCAAAGGACATTATTGATATTGCGTGGAAAGCACAGATTAGGCTTTGCAAACGCTATAAAAAAATGATAGCCAAAGGGAAACACTACAATCTGGTTGTTACCGCCATTGCCCGAGAAATGATTGCGTACATATGGGCTATTGCAAAAGAAGTGGTGCTTACGCCAGTGAATACAAAACTTAGATTGGCAAGAGTACCCGCATGATAAACGAATTAGAGTTAATGCATGGGATCAAGCATCGGGTGTGGCACAACCACCGACGGCGTTAGGATGGCAATGTAGCTAACGCTGCATTGAACCACGAACATAGACTGAAGACAGGTGCCACGACGAAATAAGTAAGGTCTGCTCTGTTACTAGAAATAGTAATAACCAACGAATATCAGCAAGATAACCGACGACATTACTTGCTTCATCCTATGTATTAACTCGCTCTAATTCGAGCTAAAGTAATTATGGCTTAAAAAGTTAGGCAGGGATCAGTGCGTTTAACTTGACAGTGGGAGTCATACCAACGCCCACATAAAAGGCGAGCGTTAGCGAGTCCAGCCCACACTTTTTGTGGGCGATTTTTGATGTGCTTGTTATATTGCAAATTTTTCAACACTATCCAAAACATATTGGAAATCATCTTTCTGGTAAATTGAGAGTAGCTCATAATGAACACCGTTGTAATGAGCGGTATATTTATTAACAATGGTTTTTGATCTTGATATCAATGCTTCAATGTCATTTACGGTTAATGGGTAGGTTTCCCAGAATGATTCTCCCCTCGATACGAGTTTATTGGAAATATGAGCCACCTCATTATTTCTATGCTTTGTATATAGAGTATTTACTAACGGATCTTTTAGTGAAACCAAGGCGATATCTTGCTCTAGTTCACCATCGGCCAAAGGTACCCTGTTAAACTTATCCATTTCATTAGTCTCAAAGAATTCCTGTTTGCAATGGTACTTTTTAAATTCTTTAAGCCAGCTATTAAGAGTTAAATTATTACTATTGGTTTGATCATAGATCTTACAGAGCGAACACCTAGTTGCTTCAAGGTGAGCATTTAAAGTTAACGACCAGAAATTAGGTGATTTATTCATCCCTTTTTTATGCGAGGGGATTGATGATTTTATAGAGCAATAAAGATCAAAATGCATAGCTGCAGCTTTTAATTCTTCAACCAGCCGCTCGGTTAAATTGTCGAAATTGTGCACTAGACTTTCCTTGCAATATAACGCTTACAATAACGGGAAAAACCGAGTGCTTTTGCACGAAGTGCCAGCGAGGCTTTTTCCCAATGAGCGCAGCGAATGTTGTTGATTGTTTTGTTATACATACATTGCCAAAATAAACAAAATTATTGGAAATAACACGAACATAAAAAACCTTTGTTTTTGAACTTTACGATCTGCGTTTGATACGAGATTTGAATAAGCGATTGTGGATAAAATTAAGCAACCAAGCACTACTGCAAACTTATATTGCGCCCCTAAAAACATCCCAAGGAAAATATAGGGAGCAGTTGCAACACCTATTAACCATTTATTTGAAAAGTCCATGCTCACCGCTTCATAGGTATGTATAACGAGCCTGTAGATTAACTCGTTTTTAAATTTGTTTTTATTGATAAACAAACCATAGCTGAGTTCCTATTTTGGTTCAATTGATTACTGTATTTTCACGCAGAATATAGAAGTGTTTGATATTGTTTTAATTGGCGTTTTGGAAGGGATTACGGGTGTTTGAGTGGCTTTTATTTAGAGTAAGAGGGCTTACCCTTCTTAATGCATCGTGTTTTGCAGCTTTTCTATATTATGAACAAGGCAATACAGTTGCCATTGCGCATTCACTTTCGTTTGACCCCGTAAGGTCAATTTATTCATGCCTTTATTCACTGTAATGTTCCCGAACACTGGCTCAATACAGCCAAGTCGTTTGCTATATTGTCGTCGACCTATGGGGCTGTCTATTTTTACTTTCATTTTGTCTACATAGCTCAGCTTTTTGCGCGATTCATTATTTATAAACTGCACTTGTCGTCCTCTTTCTATCGGTGGTTTTCGCATACATTGCTGTTGTAGTGGACATACTTTGCAATCTTTTAAGTAACCGCAGAATCGTGTGTATTGTTGGTTATGGCTGTTTACATTAACTCCGCTTCGCCACATATCATTACCTGCTGGGCAGCGGCATGTTTGGGTTGCTTCATCATAATGAAAATCGTCTGAGGTAAATAACCGAGCCTTGCCTTTACTGCGTTTTAGTCGGCGCTTTTCTTGCTCAGTTTCGTATGTTTCGCTGGCTTTAAACAGCGGATTTCGTTTTCTAAATTGGTTATCCGCAATGTAGGTATCGAACCCACTTTGCGCCATAAACTCAAGATTTACTTCGCTGTTAAACCCACTGTCTGCGGTGAATTTGATGGTGTGTTTATCTGCCATTTTTTCTGTATTGAGTTTAGCGAGTTGCTGTTTTAATTGTGCAACGGCTGGCTGTAAAGTTTGTTGTTCGCCCACTGAGCCCCACGCTTGTGCTTGCAGGATGATTTGATGTTTATCATCGTTTATCGCGATGCCGTTGTAGCCTTGAATTGTCCCTTTTGAGGTCGTCATCTTCGCAC
>NZ_AUTL01000192.1:0-6722 GCF_000498015.1 Pseudoalteromonas sp. TAE79 | reverse complement strand
CCATTAATGGTTATGCAATGGGCGGCGGGCTAGAAGTTGCGCTTGCGTGCGATATACGTATTGCGGAAGAGCAAGCACAAATGGCGCTCCCTGAAGCTAAAGTAGGGTTATTACCGTGTGCGGGTGGTACACAAAATTTAGCATGGCTTGTAGGCGAAGGCTGGGCAAAACGGATGATTTTATGCGGCGAGCGCTTAAAAGCTGATAAAGCCCTACAAATTGGCTTAGTAGAAGAAGTAGTACCACAAGGTGAAAGCTTTGCGGCAGCACTAAAACTTGCCAACCAAGTGGCCGATCAAAGCCCTACCTCAGTTGCTGCGTGTAAAACATTGATTCAAAAGGGGCGTCATCAACCAATGGCAAGTGTATTGCCTCTTGAGCGCGAGTTATTTGTTGGTTTATTTGATACCGAAGATCAACAAGAGGGCGTAAATGCCTTTTTAGAAAAACGCCACGCTAACTGGGTAAATGGCTAATGAGTGCTTTAACATTATTAAATAGCGCCGATGAGCCCGTGGTATTTGAAACCGCAACCGCAGAAAACGGCAGTTTAATTGGGCTTATTACACTCAATGCGCCAAAAGCCTTAAATGCACTTAATTTTGAGATGATCAAATTACTTGAGCCGCAATTGCGAGCTTGGCAAGACGATGATGCTATTGCAATGGTGTTGTTAAAAGGCGCAGGCGATAAAGCATTTTGTGCAGGCGGCGATGTTGTAAGCCTTCATCATGCAATGGCGCAAGGTAAACCAACAAGCTTAGTTGAAGAGTTTTTTACGCTTGAGTACAAGCTTGATTACCTTATTCATACCTTTGATAAACCAATCCTTGTTTGGGGTAACGGTATAGTGATGGGCGGCGGTTTAGGGTTAATGGCCGGTGCTAGCCATCGCGTCGTAACCGAAACATCTCGCATTGCCATGCCAGAGCAAACCATAGGTTTATACCCAGATGTAGGCGGCAGTTACTTTTTACATAAAATGCCACAAAACGTGGGGCTATTTTTAGGGTTAACGT
This sequence comes from Pseudoalteromonas sp. TAE79, assembly GCF_000498015.1. Taxonomy (NCBI): domain Bacteria; kingdom Pseudomonadati; phylum Pseudomonadota; class Gammaproteobacteria; order Alteromonadales; family Pseudoalteromonadaceae; genus Pseudoalteromonas; species Pseudoalteromonas sp. TAE79. The sequence goes on along the minus strand of NZ_AUTL01000192.1, from coordinate 5,703 downwards.
CGGCATCAATTAACTGCGACGACGCGCGTTTTGTATCACTTGCCGATCACTTTATCGACAGCACTAAATATGATTCCATGCTTACGCAAATTTTAACTGCAAAGTGGGGCAAAACCGCAAGTTTAAATCATGAGCGTTTAACTAAGTTATTAACCGATTTAGACAACCAATCTGCGCGTATGCCAAAAGGCAATATAAAAGCTAATTTAAAAACGATTCAAAAGCTGGGTGAATTTACAACCTTGCAGGAGCAACTTGATTATATTTTAGGGCTAACCACTGATGATAAGTGGCTACAGCGCGCTCAAAAATCACTTAAACACGGATGCCCACTAAGTTGTGCACTCGTTAGTGAGCAATTAAAAACAAGTAAAGGCAAAAGCTTATTAGTGTGTTTTAAAATGGAGCTAGGTATGTCGGTTCGCGCTGGCGAAGTAGGTGAGTTTCAAGAAGGTGTAAGGGCGCTACTAATAGATAAAGACGGTGCGCCAAATTGGCAATACAAAACACTAAGTGACGTACCACAAACAATAATAGACAGCTTTTTTGCTAACCGCTTTGGCGAAAACCACCCACTCAATGGCTTAGACACACCAACACACAAATAAAGGAAAGACGATGACTAAACTCAATATCGGTTTTATCGGCTTAGGCAATATGGGCGGCCCAATGGCGGCTAACTTAATTAAAGCAGGCCATATTGTTAGCGTGTTTGATTTAAACCAGTCGGTCGTAAATGAACTTGCAAGCAAAGGCGCAAAAGCAACTGTTGATGCAAAGCAGTGCGCAACTAATGCTGACGTACTTATTAGTATGTTACCTGCGGGCAAACATGTTAAGTCGCTTTACTTAGGTAATAATGACGACAGCGGTTTAATTAACGTGCTGAGCAACAATACATTAGTAATTGATTGCTCAACAATAGATGCAGAATCAGCACGTATTGTAGGCAGTAAACTTGGCGAGCAGGGCATAAGCTTCGTGGATGCACCGGTATCGGGCGGCGTTGCAGGGGCAACTGCAGGCACACTTACTTTTATTGTAGGCGGAGAAAAAGCCGCGTTTGATAAAGCAAATACAGTGCTTAGTGATATGGGTAAAAACATATTTCATGCAGGCGATATTGGAGCAGGGCAAGTAGCAAAAATATGTAATAACATGCTACTTAGCATTTTAATGGCAGGTACCAGCGAAGCACTGCAAATGGGTATTAACAACGGCCTCGATCCTAAAGTACTTAGCGACATTATGACCGCAAGTTCGGGCCGTAACTGGACGCTTGAACTTTACAACCCTTGCCCAGGTGTAATGGATGCAGCCCCTGCAAGTAACGATTACAAACCTGGCTTTATGGTCGATTTAATGGCTAAAGATTTAGGCCTTGCTATGGAAGCCGCGCAGCAAAGTAATTCATCAACCCCTATGGGTTCAATGGCTAAAAATTTATACACTATGCTACAGCACCAAGGTGCGGGTAGTGATGACTTTAGTGCCATTTTTAAACTGTTTTCTAAGTAGGAGCAACGCGTGGAAATTAAAAATAACACGGTAGTAATAACCGGAGGCGCACAAGGTTTAGGCTTTGCAATGGCGCAAAAATTTGCACTTATGGGTGCTAACATTGCTTTAATAGATATGGCACAAGACTTATTAAACACCGCATGCGAGCAATTAACTCAGCTTGAAGGTGTAACTAGCAATATTAAAGGTTATGCCGCAAACGTAACAAATGAAAGCGAAGTAGAAAACGTATTTAATACTATTAACAGCGATTTTGGCCACATTGGCGTGCTTATAAACAACGCCGGTATTTTGCGAGACGGCATGTTTATAAAGGCTAAAGACGGCAAAGTCGTTAAAAAAATGTCTCTTGAGCAATTTCAATCCGTGATTGATGTAAACCTGACCGGTGTGTTTTTAGCAGGGCGGGAAGCTGCAAGCCACATGATTGAATCAGGCAAAGGCGGCGTTATAGTTAATATGTCGAGCGTAGCGCGCGCAGGTAACATAGGCCAAACAAACTACGCGGCATCAAAAGCAGGCGTAGTGGCACTTACCACCACATGGGCTAAAGAACTTGGTCGATTTGGTATACGCGTAGGCGCTATTGCACCAGGTGTTATAAGCACCGCCATGACCGACGCCATGAAGCCAGAAGCCAAACAACGTATGCTTGCAGTAACGCCGGTAGGGCGTTTAGGCGAAAGCGACGAAATTGCGCATACTGCACAATACATAATCGAAAACGACTTTTTTACCGGCCGCGTTGTTGAAATAGACGGCGGCATTCGTTTGTAAACCGAACTGGATTAAGATTGATTTAAAAAGCATGGCGCTTGTGGGCTGTGCTTTTTTGTTTTAAATCGGGGAGTTTATAATCTTGAAAAGGACTGATAACGGCGTTGGCATTTTATTGTGAAATTAGTTGCTCATTTGCTCTTAATAAAACCTAATGAGAGTGGCTTTTTAATCACTTCTTTAAATAAAAAGCTCAACGCATTTAAGGCTTGTGTTTGAGGTTATGAGCAACATTTTGTTGGTTGACTAAACGAGTTTAAAAAAGCTAAAAAAAGTTCGACCTCATTATTTCCCATCGTTGTTGGGTGCCTCATAGAATTAAATCAAATAAACGAAGCTATCCAGTATAAGTACGCTTTAATAGTACTTTTAGCATAACGCTTTAGATACATTTGTTCGGCTATCATAGTTAAAAAGGTGATTTCATGATATGAATCTCTAGTAAAAGTTAACTGTATATACAGACAGTGCTTGTTATTTTATCCAATATTACTGATCTCCACCATTTCGGTGCATTTGTGCATTGATTAAAAATATTTTCCAGTTAACTAATTGTTTACAGGTGTTTATTTGATGGTTAAGATAAATGCACTGTAATATATGGACATTTGTCGGTTTATAAAACGACAAATGTCGTAGACAAAATTGTTATGTGTGTATCAACTTTGAGCACCTGAGGTCTATATAAATGACAAAAGATGAAGTAGTCGTTTCAGATGCACTAGTTACTCATTACTTAAATAATGGTCATAAATCTGTAACTTATAGTGAACCACCACAAGATCCACCTGATGTTATTTTAAATATCGATCAGGTTAGTTATTCGGTAGAAATTACTAAAGTTGACGAAAACTCTATAAACAGGAGAACAAACTTAGCACATAGTTATCATGGTTTTATTAAAGAAGTGATTGCTAAAAAGCAAAGCGTATTGCCGAAAAATATTAGTTACTTTATTAGCGTTCGTCACTCAGGTATAAAAGTTGGAAAAATAAGAAAAAAATTCATTCGTTTCTTTGAACAAAGGGTTTTAGCTCAAGGGTTTTCAAATGATGAATATATATTTTTTGAAGACAGTGTGAAAATAACATTTAAAAAATTCAACACTTCAAAAAATGGTCAACATTTCCCTATGTCTTTTTCAAATTCTCCCATAAGAAAAAGCAATGACATTAATAGTTTTTTAAACAATATGATACAACCGTTAGACGTTATATTTGAAAGTATTGTTAGAAAAAGCATTTGTGTGAAAAAACAAAAATGTAGTGAAGTTAAGCCACCAGTTTGGCTTGCATTACATGATTTTTATGCAAACAAATTTAGTGACGACGATAATGAGCAAATATTAATGTATCAAGAGGCTATTGATAACATAATTGAAAAGAATTACTTTGATCGTGTATTAGTTGTGCTGGAAAGCGGTGTTGTTGCAAGTTTGTTCGATAAACACACATAACAAGACCTTCAAACGGACAAAAAACAGTTTGCTGTTTTCACTCCGTTCAACATTTTAGCAAACAATTTTTTGCCGCTTAAGGTGGCGTTGAGGCTGTAGAATTACTCTTTTTAGGAACGTATCCAACTATTCTTGGTTGGTTGCTTTTTAACCTTGAATCCATCTGTTCGCTGTGATCTAATAGATATTATTCACCCACGGTAAACTGTTATGGCTAACTACAAGCCTGACTTATCCTGTCAAAATAAATTCATTCCTATCAATTTCGCTGAGCAAATTTTGCCTGGCACATTTGAATATGCCCTTTGTTATATCGTCGAAAATAAACTCGATTTATCGGGATTTGACGCGTGGTATAACAACGACAAAACGGGCGCTGCTGCGTATCCGCCTTCGGTAATGCTAAAGATTATTTTACTGGGCTATGCACATGGTTTTATCAGTAGCCGTCGGATTGCAAAGGCTTGCGAGCATAATATTTTATTTATGAGTGTGTCGGGTGATATCCAGCCACATTACACATCTATAGCGGGTTTTGTGGCTAAAATGCATGAACAGATTGAGCCACTTTTCACGCAAGTGCTGATGATATGTGATGAGGAAGACTTGATAGGCCGCAACATGTTTGCTATTGATGGGTGTAAATTAAAGTCCAATGCGAGTAAAGAGTGGAGCGGCACATTCGATGAGTTAAGCCGCAAAAAAGCAAAACTAGAACGCGCAAGCAAACGTATTATTGAACGCCACCAATCACAAGATGGACTGGGCGAAGAGTTGATAACACAGGACTTAAAACAAAAAGAAAAGCTGGATAGAAGTGCAGATAAAATCACCGATTTTTTAGCCACTCACGAAGAGAAAACAGGCAGTAAAGGCAAGCCTGTTAAAAGTAATATCACTGACCCAGATAGTGCGAAGATGACGACCTCAAAAGGGACAATTCAAGGCTACAACGGCATCGCGATAAACGATGATAAACATCAAATCATCCTGCAAGCACAAGCGTGGGGCTCAGTGGGCGAACAACAAACTTTACAGCCAGCCGTTGCACAATTAAAACAGCAACTCGCTAAACTCAATACAGAAAAAATGGCAGATAAACACACCATCAAATTCACCGCAGACAGTGGGTTTAACAGCGAAGTAAATCTTGAGTTTATGGCGCAAAGTGGGTTCGATACCTACATTGCGGATAACCAATTTAGAAAACGAAATCCGCTGTTTAAAGCCAGCGAAACATACGAAACTGAGCAAGAAAAGCGCCGACTAAAACGCAGTAAAGGCAAGGCTCGGTTATTTACCTCAGACGATTTTCATTATGATGAAGCAACCCAAACATGCCGCTGCCCAGCAGGTAATGATATGTGGCGAAGCGGAGTTAATGTAAACAGCCATAACCAACAATACACACGATTCTGCGGTTACTTAAAAGATTGCAAAGTATGTCCACTACAACAGCAATGTATGCGAAAACCACCGATAGAAAGAGGACGACAAGTGCAGTTTATAAATAATGAATCGCGCAAAAAGCTGAGCTATGTAGACAAAATGAAAGTAAAAATAGACAGCCCCATAGGTCGACGACAATATAGCAAACGACTTGGCTGTATTGAGCCAGTGTTCGGGAACATTACAGTGAATAAAGGCATGAATAAATTGACCTTACGGGGTCAAACGAAAGTGAATGCGCAATGGCAACTGTATTGCCTTGTTCATAATATAGAAAAGCTGCAAAACACGATGCATTAAGAAGGGTAAGCCCTCTTACTCTAAATAAAAGCCACTCAAACACCCGTAATCCCTTCCAAAACGCCAATTAAAACAATATCAAACACTTCTATATTCTGCGTGAAAATACAGTAATCAATTGAACCAAAATAGGAACTCAGCTATGGTTTGTTTATCAATAAAAACAAATTTAAAAACGAGTTAATCTACAGGCTCGTTAT
>NZ_AUTL01000191.1:0-6486 GCF_000498015.1 Pseudoalteromonas sp. TAE79 | reverse complement strand
GAACATGGCCCAAATGGAGAAATAAATCAAAAAACATTGACTCAATATTGGAAGAGTAGTTTTAAAGGTAACAGTGGTATTGTCGATCCAATTTTAACCACGAATACAGACACTTTATCTTATATCGTAAAGGACAAAAGAGTTACTAAACATGTTAACAGTGACAGCTTTACTAAAAGTTATATCTATAATATTTATGATGCACCTGAGCAAGTTGTTCTAGCAGGGCCATCGGGTACTTTTTATAAAAAGCAGTTTTACCAGCATGACACTTTAAATTGGATTTTAAATTTACCTACCATCACCCAAGTATCAAGCGATGATCAAAACTATATAGAAACTAAACGCATTCAGTACAATGCTTTTTCGAATAGTTACTTTTCAAACCAACAATTACCATCAAAAGTGTACCTATTTGGTCAACTACAACGTACTTTCACTGATTACACCGCACAAGGCAATGTTGAGCGAATAGAGTTTAATTCAAATCGTTCAGTAGGCACTGGTAAGCGTTTTATTGAATATGCAAACTACAAGCGCGGTTTACCGCAGGTAATAACGGTGCCAAATAGGTCAACCACAGGAAGCATGAGTGCGGGTAGGGTAGTTGATAATAACGGGTGGGTAACTCGTACAACCGATTATAATGGCGTATCAACTAATTACACCTATGATGACATGGGTCGTATTAAATCCGTAGATTTAACAAATGATGCGGTTAATGGCAGCTGGTACGACACGTTATATACTTGGCATAACGATACCAATACCCGCACTGCGTCAACGTGTACGTTAGATAGTTCACGGACCGCATGTACAGGTAACGCTGTATTCAAAACTACAGAGTACTATGACAACTTACTGCGACTGACAAAAACAAAAAGCCAAGATTTAGTCAATAGCTCTGCAGCAAATAGTACCCGTTATCAGCGTTTCGAATATAACTACTTGAATCAGCCAACGTTCCAATCTTATGCAAGCGCAAATATAAGTGAAAATAAAGGCACTACAACCGTTTATGATTCACTAGGTCGACAGCAAAGTGTTACAACAAGTGGATTAGGCACCGTTAATTACGCCTATTTATCTGGTAATCGTATAGAAGTAACGGATGCAAAAGGTCACGTAACAACCACAACCTATCAAGCCTTTGGTTCACCAAGTTACTCGCGCGCAATAAAAATAGAATCGCCTGAGAATGTAACCACCACATTAGATATTGATATATTTGGTTTAACACATTCTATTACACAAGCAGGTGCTAACCAGTATGGAAATTCAACGAGTGTTACTGAACGTCGTTATTACGACAATAGTAAACAGTTATGTTTAACTACACGACCGGATGTAGGCAATACCCTTTATAAGCACAATGTAATAGGTGAACTCATCTGGAGCCAAGGTGGCGTTGCTAATACACAATGTACCAGTACAGCGCCGAGTGGGAGTACTTTTTATACATATGAAAACTTAGGCAGTCTTAAACAAGTTAACTACCCAGATGCTTCAGGTGATGTTAGCTACGAGCGCGATAACAACGGGAACGTTAAAACCTTAACAGCTGGTAATGTAATTCATCGTTATGAGTACAACAACCAAAATCGCCTCGAAGAAGAGCAGCTATTTGTGGGTAATGAACTACCTCTAATGCTTAATTATAAATACAATGCTTTGCAACAGCGTGAACAGTTAGGTTACCCAGATGGAACTATTGTAAACTTCAAACCCAATGGCTTTGGTGAGCCAACAGAAGCACAGGTGTATAAAAGTGGAAATGTTGATTTAAGTTTTGCGAAAAGTGCAAGCTACTATGCTAATGGTACACTGAGTTCGTTTACGTATGGTAATGGTGTTAAGCATCAAACAACACTATATGCAGATAGCCTACTACCAAAACAACTTAAAGACACAGGCCCCGCTGGCAGTAATATACCTAGTACTGTTATGGCTTTAACATATGATTACGACAAGAATGCAAATGTAACGTCGATTATTGATAGCCAAAACAGCGCCTATAGTTTAACTAATTTACAGTATGACGACCTTGACCGCTTAACCAGTACCACTGGGGCGGCAGGTATTGGGTCGAGTGAAATGCACTACGATGGGCTCGGTAACATTACGTACTATAAAAATAAGAATAAAACACTTAATTACACCTACGACTACGCTAAAAATCGGTTATCTAAAGTAACCGGCGTAAGCGGACGATATGGCTCAATAGGTTACGATACCCGAGGTAACATCACTAATAATGGCGCATACAGTTTAGATTTTAATGTAGCAAACCAACTTACCACTGCAAAAGGTAATAGTTACTTATACGATGGCCATAACCGCCGCGTAAAACAGAGCGATGGCAATGGCACCAGCTATTCAATGTACAGCCAAGATGGTACATTACTGTATAGAGAAAAAGGCGAGACCATAACAGGCAACGGCACTAACTATATTTACTTAGGTAAAAAACTGATTGCTAAATATGGTGATGTTACACCGCAAACCGTGAATGCAAGTCGTCAACACAGTCGCCCATTTGGTGAATCGATAGAAGCACCCAAAGATGACGTAGGGTACACAGGGCATAAATTCGACACCGATTTAGGGTTGAGTTATATGCAGGCACGATACTATGATCCAGTTATCGGGCGGTTTTATAGTAATGACCCTATTGGGTTTACTGGTGATATAACAACCTTCAACCGCTATTCATATGTAGGCAATAATCCTTATAAGTATACTGACCCGAATGGTCAGACTCGATGGAATATAAATGCAGGAATAAAAATAGTGGGTACTATTGGTGGGGCAGTAAACTTAGGTTTTAGTTTTGATGATCAATCCTTCGAATTCTCAATTACTGCTGGTGGATCAGGTAGGTATGGGGTAGAAGCCGGTACTGATCTAAGTTTCAGCACAGAACCTAGTTCTACTAAAGGTAATTCTGCTGAGCTGAAAGGTACTATAGATTTAAGCTTGGGCACCGGAGAGGAAACAGTTAAGGTGGAGGGTGAGTATTCTACTGCTACCGGCTTCGATGCTAAACCCAGCTTACAAAGTGCGATAAAAGTAGATGCAAACGGAGTAAACCTTTCCCCAAGTTTAGGTGGAAGTATAGGCGCGGGTGCACAAGGTACCGTGAATATATCAATTCCCGATACCTTAAATAATATTAGTAATGCGGTAAGTTCAGCAATAAATTCTGTCAGTGAAGCTGCAAACCAGTGCGCTGCTAATCCAGGGACTTCTTGTTAATATGTTTAAAAAAAGCAAATTGTTTTTCACGATAATGTTGATTGCATCTGCTGGTTGGATAGCAGTACTTAGTTTTTATATATATGAAGGTTTAGAATCTGAAAAATGGCCTTCAACTGAAGGCGTTATAGTCACTGCTTCAGCTAAAAGAATAAATCATAATAAAGAACGTTATGTAATAGATGCCAATTATCAATATAGTATTGGAAATAAAGTTTTCAATGGTAAGAAGGTTTCAATTTTGAATACTAAGTTTACTAGGACGGAAGTAAATGAAAAGTTGAAACAATACTTACCCAAAAATAAAGTTTTGGTCTATTACGAACCAAGCAATCCAAACAATGCATATTTGGTTGTAGGTTCTTATAGCGTACTATATATAATTTGGCTTGTTGCTTTTGTAATATTTATTTTTTCATTCATAAATATTAAAAAACTATATTATGATAAAAAAATAAAAGAAAGGGTCAGTGACACTTGAGAATAGATCTCATTTGATTTTAGCTTACTCCTTTATTAAATAAAAAATGCAAAAAGCCAAAGCAGTTAATTTCTTAGCTGCCTTGGCTTTTTTGTTAGCGGCTATTTTCCTTAGCAGCTTCTTATCTTAGTCGCTTTTCGCTGCACTAAAACGATTAGCATCATGCTTAAGGATTAAACCTTCTAGCACGGTTTTAGTAACTAATTTTTCTTGTTCAGTAAAGCCTTGTATTGCCTCAAACTGTAATTTCAATTCATCATCAGGATCACGTTCACTTGTATTAAAAACGAGTGAATCAATGCTGACATGAAGTGTTACAGCAATCTTTTTTAGTACCTCAAGTGAGGGCTGTGTTGCACCCGCCTCGTACCGTCTGATTTGATTTACATGCACGCCAATAGTGTCAGCCATCTCTTGCTGAGTCAGTTGTTTATCACGTCTTAGTAAAATTAACAGTGACACCCATCCTAAATTTTGCTCTTTTTTAAATTAAGGACTACGTTTATTTAGTGTAAAAAACAAGCAGGGTGTCTTATGGCTATCGCAAGAAAGCGTCAAGTAAGTTTGGTTGATACAAAGTACTACCACTGTATTTCACGTTGTGTACGCCGTGCATTTTTATGTGGCGAAGACCGTTTTACAGGCAAGTCTTACGAGCATCGTAGAGGCTGGGTTGAAGACAAACTGCTTGAGTTAGCTAAGGTGTTTTGTATTGATGTATGTGCTTATGCCGTAATGAGTAATCATACCCATTTAGTACTGTATGTTGATGATAAGAAAGCGAATAGGCTAAATGATAAAGCGATTGTTATTCGCTGGCACAAGCTGTGTAAAGGCACTGTACTTACGCAAAAATACATAGAGGGCGAAAAGCTAAGTAAAATAGAACTCATATTTTTTAATCAAACAGTAAAAGAATATCGAGAGCGCCTATCAAGTATTAGCTGGTTTATGCGGTTGTTAAATGAAAACATTGCTCGCAGAGCAAATAAAGAAGATAACTGCACGGGTAGGTTTTGGGAGGGACGATTTACGTCTCAAGCATTATTAGATGAAGCAGCCCTTGCGGCCTGTATGGCATACGTAGACTTAAACCCCATCAGAGCAAAAATGGCAAATACACCAGAAGAATCTGACCATACCAGCGTTCAAAAGCGACTAACATACGCTAAAGAGGGCAAACAACCAAAACAACTCCTGTGCTTTGCAGGCAAGCCACGTCAAATAATGCCAAAAGGGCTACCGTTTGAGCTTAAGTCGTACCTTGAACTTGTTGAATTAACAGGACGTTGTATACGAGAAGACAAGCGCGGGCATATTGATAATATGAACCTTCCCTTGCTTGAAAGGCTTAACATATCCCCAGAAAACTGGTTAAAACTCACAACACAATTTACGCGCGTATTCCATGGGGCAGTAGGCAGGCCCAGCTCACAAATAAGCTACTGTGAAAACTTAAAGCGAAAGCGGCGAGCGAATATCAGTAACTGCGAAAAGCTACTGGCATAAAGCTTCAACTATTCATTAATAAATCATAACTGCATCATGCAGGCATTTTCATGCGTGTAATTTAGATTAAGAGCGCTAGTGACTTATTTGATGTATGAAATGAAAGCAACCCGGCGATAAAAGATAAATTCCTAACCTAAAAATTAAATTTAATAGTAACGTTTTGTTTGTTCGATTAGAGTGGCTGTCAAGTTTAGTTTCTGTGCGAAGATGACGACCTCAAAAGGGACAATTCAAGGCTACAACGGCATCGCGATAAACGATGATAAACATCAAATCATCCTGCAAGCACAAGCGTGGGGCTCAGTGGGCGAACAACAAACTTTACAGCCAGCCGTTGCACAATTAAAACAGCAACTCGCTAAACTCAATACAGAAAAAATGGCAGATAAACACACCATCAAATTCACCGCAGACAGTGGGTTTAACAGCGAAGTAAATCTTGAGTTTATGGCGCAAAGTGGGTTCGATACCTACATTGCGGATAACCAATTTAGAAAACGAAATCCGCTGTTTAAAGCCAGCGAAACATACGAAACTGAGCAAGAAAAGCGCCGACTAAAACGCAGTAAAGGCAAGGCTCGGTTATTTACCTCAGACGATTTTCATTATGATGAAGCAACCCAAACATGCCGCTGCCCAGCAGGTAATGATATGTGGCGAAGCGGAGTTAATGTAAACAGCCATAACCAACAATACACACGATTCTGCGGTTACTTAAAAGATTGCAAAGTATGTCCACTACAACAGCAATGTATGCGAAAACCACCGATAGAAAGAGGACGACAAGTGCAGTTTATAAATAATGAATCGCGCAAAAAGCTGAGCTATGTAGACAAAATGAAAGTAAAAATAGACAGCCCCATAGGTCGACGACAATATAGCAAACGACTTGGCTGTATTGAGCCAGTGTTCGGGAACATTACAGTGAATAAAGGCATGAATAAATTGACCTTACGGGGTCAAACGAAAGTGAATGCGCAATGGCAACTGTATTGCCTTGTTCATAATATAGAAAAGCTGCAAAACACGATGCATTAAGAAGGGTAAGCCCTCTTACTCTAAATAAAAGCCACTCAAACACCCGTAATCCCTTCCAAAACGCCAATTAAAACAATATCAAACACTTCTATATTCTGCGTGAAAATACAGTAATCAATTGAACCAAAATAGGAACTCAGCTATGGTTTGTTTATCAATAAAAACAAATTTAAAAACGAGTTAATCTACAGGCTCGTTAT
>NZ_AUTL01000190.1:0-34092 GCF_000498015.1 Pseudoalteromonas sp. TAE79 | reverse complement strand
CTATCTACAGACGGTTTAATTTATGGTCCAAAAAAGGGATTTTGAATGAACTGTTTCGCGCATTATCTCGTGATGCGGACATGGATTGGGTCTTCATTGATGGCAGTATTGTCAGGGCTCATCAACATAGTTGCGGTGCAAGAACTGCTGACAATGAATCAATTGGAAAGAGCCGAGGTGGAAATTCTACGAAAATTCATCTTGCAGTCGATAGCGGAGGGTTGCCTGTTTATTATGAATTATCCTGTGGAAATACGCATGATATCGTCCATGCAGAGTCACTCGTAGCTAATTGCCCAACAAGTAATATGGTTGTCGCAGATAAAGGCTACGACAGTGAAAAACTGAGAGCGTTTGTTCGTGATAATAACGCTACACCCGTTATTCCACGTAAGGGCAACAGTTTAGTAGGCAATGAAGATATTGACTGGTGCATGTACAAATATCGGCACTTGGTTGAGAATGCATTTGGCCGTATTAAGCAATATAGAGGGATAGCCACGCGGTATGAAAAGCTTGAACGAAATTATCATTCAATGCTCGCTTTAGCATTTACTATGATGTGGCTACCAATGTGGGCTGATTGATATATGTACTACAAAGATCAACAGCCCCTAGTTAACGCCTATGTATCGAAAAAATATAACGCCGTTTTAAGCGGCGAGTAATAGCTTGCTAAAATGTGAAACGAAGTGGAACCGAGCAAGCTATTACGAGTCCGACTTGAAAACCCTTGTTAGGCCTCTGTAACACCGCTGTTTATTTCCTTTTCTTTTTCTTTTTCTTTTTGAGCAAACTGATGTAGCCACAATAATTGTCTAATTAGAATATATTCATCTTTATTCTCATAGTCATTAGGGTAACCTTCAGGTATCACTAGTGTTTCATCAACAAGAACATCTATTGCATCGAGAACAACCTCTATGTCTAAATAATTAATAAGACTATTGTATTGTTCTCGTTCAAAATCAGATTTACTAGACACCCCATTTCCCATGCCCCAAGAAGTTGGAACTATTGAACTTAAAAATCGCATTACTGAATTTGGGTCTGATTTAAATTGCTTTTTCATATAAGTATTAGAGGATTCGCGTCCAATATATGTGCTTAAGGTATATAGAATAGTCCCTACATAATTAGGATATTTGGACGTTATATCTATGTCTTGTTCAATAAACTTTAGCAATTCGTTACCTAAAAATATTCCAATATCATTAATTTCCGATTTTGAAAAAGCATCCTTTTCCGGTTTCCCCTCTTCTTCCCGTTTTAGCCACCTAAATATTTCAAGTTTGAATTCTAAACATGGAGTTATTTTTATGCATGATTCAACAATTGTTTTACGGGTACTGGCCTCGTTATTCTGAATAAGACTACTAACTAACATTGCAGCCTGCACAAGTGGATTCATATGACTAAATAAAGCATCAGGGTTCGGATAAAAGTCACTCTTGTTCGATATTGCAACTGCTAACGCTATTGATTCATGTGGTGCTATTTCATCAGAGATTCGTCTTAACTTTTTTATCAGTAACTCGGCATTACTTGAAGTTAAAATATTTGATAGTGGGTTTTCTTCTGTTTCGAGCTCAGCTACCCATTTGGGGCATTCTGAAATCAATGAAGTTATTAAACCATCAGCAATATCATTCTTAGGTATAGAGTAGGTGAAGTACCTAGAGAAGTAGGTTTCAGAGCATATTCTCTGTCCTTTATCCCACTCTTTATACCAATCAGAACCGTAAGTTGTATTCCCATATACAGAGTTAAGTTTTGGGAACATATTTTTGAGAAGACGAATAACACCTCTTTTATCTACGTCTTCTGTATTTAATAATGCGGTATCAATTAGACTCTTAATATGGTCTTTCTCTGGCGCAGAGTCTGATTGGTTCCTTTCACTAAATATACCTGAAAAGTGTGATTTATTCTTTCGTATGATTCCGTATAAAGAAGGAAAAAATATCCGAACCCCTTCAATTAACATAAGATCGACTGGATTTACTTCACCTTTCAAAATTGGTAATGAAAACAGTAATGTATTGCCATATAACTTTGCTTTTCTAGGCGTCGTTAGGCAATCATCGAAAGCTCCACTAAAGTCTCTTAAAAACTCCTGAACCTGTTGTTGTGATAACTCTATACCAGATATTGATAGGGCTTCATCTACGCCTTTAAAGCAAAACTCCCTTAGTATTGGCTGTTCAACTGATGGTAGATGAAGCGGTACTTGTATTATTTTTTCTAAAAAGTCTTCACCCGCATTATTTTTGGTACTTGAATATCGTTCTTGAAGAGATGCTGCTACAACATCTTTATCAAAAGCTAATATGTAAGAAGTGTATTTAAAATCAGCGGTGAGTTTAACTAACTTAAATAATGCATGTATCTCTGAATTTTCTAACCTGTCGACATCATCTATCAAGATTAAAACTCTGCGCTTTGCTGTTTCGAGCGCTTCCTCAATTCGTGATTTCAATTCATTTACATCTGGCGTTGATAAGAATGATCCTACAGCATCACCAGTTCCTTTCGCTCCAAAAATCGCACCTGCACCTGGAGCCGCCTTCTTAAGAAAGTCTTTTAACTTATCACCAGTATTTATTAATTTAGCATCTAAGGCATCTGCAATATCAAAAAAGAAACCACTTAACAGCTCATCTTCAGTACCAAATCGCCAAGGATTAAACTTGATACATATTACATTTTCATCAGCTGATAATGAATTTTCGATAAAGTTAAGTACTGATGTTTTCCCATCCCCCCAAACACCGTATAACCCAATAACAATACTGCTAGGATCACTTCTTTTGGAAATAACCTCCGCTACTCGTTCTGAAAAGGTCCAACGAGAAAAACGGTCATCTTCTTTTTGAATAACAGGTGAATCAGCAGAATAATTTTGCTCTTCCATGAATACTTCCTAAAATTTAGAGTTTAAAATATGGCAAATTGAAAGAGGCCTAACAGCTTATAGAACACCACTATGGGGGTTTATAACCCCCCAAAACGGCGTATATTACATAGCTTAATAATTCCATCAAACAACTCTAATGTAAACAAGTAATTACGTGTGTTATAAAATTGCCCTTGTTAAAATGCCCCAAAACGACTTTTAATAATGTTATCGGACAAAACCGCAACTATTGCCAATTTATACAGTTATTAATTATAAAATTTAGCTGGTGTGAAACACCCTTTTTTAACACGGAAAAATGAACACATATAATGAAAAGTGTGCAAAAACACGATTGATGCTTACCTTCAATGAGTATGGGTTACAACTTTTATGTAATTTCATGGTACGCACTATCCTAGTGCTAGGAGCGTTTACGCGGTTGAGTCGTTTTAAATTCATTAAACCAATATACAAAAAAGCGCTGCAAATATGCAGCGCTGTCATTACTTAACGGTTGTTTATTTAAACTTTGTACTTAAAATTAAAAGAAGCCGAGCGGATCTTCGCTGTAGCTTACTAATAGGTTTTTAGTTTGTTGGTAGTGACCCAGTGCGAGTTTGTGGTTTTCGCGACCAATACCTGATTTTTTATAGCCGCCAAACGCGGCATGAGCCGGATACATGTGGTAGCAGTTAGTCCATACTCGGCCTGCCTCAATTTTACGCCCCATACGATACGCTTGGTTCATGTTGCGGCTCCATACACCGGCGCCTAAACCAAATTCAGAGCTATTGGCAAGTGCCAACGCTTCGGCTTCGTCTTTAAAGGTCGACATTGAAATAACCGGGCCAAAAATCTCTTCTTGGAATACCCGCATGTCGTTGGTGCCTTTTAATAGCGTAGGCTGAATGTAATATCCGCCGTTAAGATCATCGCTTAACTGCTCTACGTTGCCACCAGTAAGTACTTCGGCGCCTTCTTTTTTACCTATTTCGATGTAGCTTAATATTTTATCAAATTGCGCTTTAGACGCCTGCGCACCTACCATGGTTTCGGTATCTAGCGGGTTACCACGTTTAATTTGTGCAGTGCGCTGTAAAATGCGTTCAATAAATTGCTCGTAAATATCTTCTTGAATAAATAGTCGCGATGGGCAAGTACATACTTCACCTTGGTTAAAGTAGGCCAGTATTGCGCCCTCTATTGCTTTAGATAAAAAAGCGTCGTCTTTGTCCATTACATCGCTAAAGAAAATATTGGGTGACTTACCACCTAGCTCTACCGTTGATGGAATTATGTTTTCGGCGGCGCATTTTAAAATATGTGAACCCACTGGGGTAGACCCCGTAAAGGCGATTTTAGCAATACGGGTGTTGGTAGCCAGGGCTTCACCTGCTTCTTTACCAAAGCCATTAACTACGTTGAGTACGCCCGCTGGCAGTAAGTCGCCAATCACTTCCATCAGCACTAAAATAGAGGCAGGGGNCCCGCAGCTAAGGCTGGGGCTAGCTTCCACGCTGCCATTAGTATTGGGAAGTTCCACGGAATTATTTGCCCAACTACACCTAACGGTTCATTAAAATGATAGGCAACGGTAGTTTCATCAATTTCACTAATACCGCCCTCTTGTGAGCGCAGGCAACCTGCAAAATAACGAAAGTGATCGGCGGCTAGTGGAATATCGGCCGCGAGTGTTTCGCGAATTGCTTTGCCGTTATCCCACGTTTCGGCAACTGCAAGTAACTCTAAATTTTGTTCAATACGGTCGGCTATTTTTAGTAATACGTTACTACGATCGGTAACCGATGTAGTACCCCACTGCGCTTTTACTGCGTGGGCTTTGTCGAGCGCAAGTTCAATATCGTCTTTGTCGGAGCGCGCTACTTTACAAAATACTTTACCGTTTACAGGGCTAATATTTTCAAAGTACTGGCCGTTTACTGGCTTTACCCATTCTCCTCCAATGTAGTTTTCGTATTGCGCTTTAAAGGTAATTAGTGCATCTTTTTCGCCTGGATTTGCATAAATCATAGTGACACTCTCTTGTTGTTATTAGCTAAAAGTCGAGCTATTAAATAAGTCTTTTTGCTTTATATTTAATCAAGTGCTGTTTTATAATTAATCAGCATTGATTGACATTAAACTATCAAACACTTAAAAGCATGTATTGCTGTCCACAAAAGTTGTCTATGAGTCCAGATTTAAAAGGGAATAAAATGCATACTCCGCAATTAAATAAGCAACGCCAGCAATTAAAGGTGCTAATTGAAAATAAAGTGACCTTTGCTGCCGATAATAGCGAGCTAAGTATTTACGATACTTATCAAAATGCGCAAAAAGTAGCTTTGCATTCAAAAGAATTACTTTTTTGTGCCATGCTTAGTGGTAAAAAGGTAATGCATGTAGAGAGCTGCCAATACCATAAGGCATTTTTACCTCACGAATCCTTTGTATTAGCACCAGAGCAAGGGGTATTAATTGACTTTGAACAAGCATCTTTAAGCGCGCCTACTACCTGCCTTGCTATTGAAATAAGCACAGACAAAATAACGCAGGTGGCTAATGCACTCAATATTGAGCAACGCTTTGCCAGCGATGACTTATTTGCCTATACACCGCAGCTGGTACATAGCCAGCACAATAGCCAAACCCAACAACTTTTAGCGCGTATGGTGCATTTATTTAGTGAGCCCGACGAGCAGCGAGGTTATTTAATCGACTTATCGTTAAACGAGCTTATTACCCGTTTGCTACAGCAGCAAAGTCGAGATTTATTACTAAAAAACGGCAATAATTCGCAGCTTAAAACACCGGTAAATAATGCTTTGCAATACATAGAAGAGCACTTAAATGAAGCATTGGATATAGAGAGGCTGTGTAAAATTGCCTGCATGAGTCGCAGCAAGTTTTATCAACAATTTAAGTTGGCCTTTGGTACTAGCCCGGCACTGTGGCAGCAGCAACTTAGGCTTAAAAAAGCCTATAGTAAATTGTTGCAGGGGCGCACGGTTAGCCAAGCGTGTTATGAGCTGGGTTTTAATTGCCCTAGCCATTTTAGCCGCTTATTTAAACACGCCTATGGCGTACCACCAGCAAGCATTGCCAAGAAAAGTCATTAAGTGGTGGTTTAGATTAATTTTACAGCGAGGTTAATTGACGTTTCGTAGGCACTAAATGCGCCTACGAAACTTATTTTATTGTATTTTTTATTGCACATTAATACTGCGTATTAAAACCAAATTTCAACCTGAGCGCCTGCAACTAAGGCACTTTCGTCGCCCTCTTTGCCTGCAACACTTAACCCAGACTCTTGCCCGGCAGCCTTGTTCCAATCAAAATTACTTAGATAAAAGAAGAGTAAACAGAGTGGTAGGCTCCCTCAAAAGCGCTGCACTTAAACGCTATTAAGGGATAACGAGGGGATTTAAATCAAGCTAAATCAAACTAAAATAACTAAAATAACTAAAAGCACATAAACTAATACCGGCTAATAACCATACTAATCCGTAGCTTTGCCAAAGTATTGCGTTATTATAAACCTGCTGCGGGTTATTTTTGTCAACTAACAGTGTGCAGGTTTTACCTTGTTTAAAACGGGTAAACATTTTTTCACGATATTCCACTAATACACTGTGCACCTGCCCATCAAAACGAAAACTCACTAGCATAGTTGGCTGATGCAACATTTCGGGTGCTGTTATTTGATTATTTGCCACGGCAGTTATTTGTTCTACAACACAAACCCGCCAGTGGCGTTTACTTACTTTACATTTTAACCAGCGTACAAATGGCAAAGTGCCAATTATTATAAATAAAACCCCCAACCACAACAGAGCCATACAACCACCTTTGTTTTTATTTTTATAGTTTACTAAACAACATACACAGCAAACAAAATGCCTAGACTATGTAGTACATACCTAGATTAATATAGCGCATTGGCTTTATTAAATACATGCTCAGATTACAAAGTTTTACCGCAAGCAACTTGCAGTTAACCTGCCGCACAAGCACAATAGCCGCATAAAAGAGGAGATCATTATGACCACAATTGGTATTGGCACCCAAACCAAAGAACAAGCACTCGCTAGCTTAAGCAATATGACCAGCGATTTAACCCCTATTCAACCGGCAGAATATTTATCTCGTATAGCCAAAGCGCAAACGTATATGCAAAACAATGGCATTGATGCCATTTATTTAAATGCAGGTACTAACCTCGCCTATTTTACCGGTATGCGTTGGTATGCAAGTGAGCGTTTAGTTGGCGCAATTTTGCCTGCTAAAGGTGAAGTGCAATACATAGCTCCTTATTTTGAAATTGGCTCACTCAATGGTTTTAAAGTAATTGACGGGCCAATCCGTGGCTGGCAAGAGCATCAAAACCCATATCAGTTATTTGTTAATATATTAACGGAAATGGGTATTGCGGCTAATGGCACTATTGGTATTGACGAAAGCGCGCAGTTCTTTATTTTTGATGGTATTAATAAAGCACAAACGGGCTTAAATTTAGTGAATGCTCAACCTGTTACAGCACATTGTAGAATGCATAAATCAGCCAATGAGCTGGCGTTAATGCAACGCGCTATGAATATGACCTTAGTGGTTCACCAAGCTACGGCAAGCATGCTGCACGAGGGTATTAGTACCACTGAAGTTGAAGAGTTTATAAAGCTAGCGCATCAAAAAGTAGGCGCGCCGGGTAACTACTTTTGTATCGTGTTATTTGGGCTTGCAACGTCATTTCCGCATGGGGTAAAAGATCCGCAAATCCTTAAAAAAGGCGACATGGTACTTATTGATACTGGCTGTAAAGTACATGATTACTTATCTGATATTACCCGCACTTATGTGTTTGGTGAAGCAACTGATCGCCAACGTCAATTTTGGAATAATGAAAAAGCAGCACAAATTGCAGCTTTCAATGCAGCAAAAATTGGCGTGCCATGTGAAGACGTAGATACAGCTGCGCGCAGCTACTTAGCCGAGCAAGGTTTAGGCCCTGATTATCAAACACCTGGTTGCCCGCACCGTACAGGCCACGGCATTGGTTTAGATATTCACGAATGGCCTTACTTGGTAGGCGGTAATAAAACACCACTAGCNTAGCCGCTGGCATGTGTTTTAGTAACGAGCCAATGCTGGTTATACCGGATGAATTTGGGGTACGCTTAGAAGATCATTTTTATATGACCGACAGTGGTGCAAAATGGTTTACCGAGCCTAGCCACAGTATTGACGACCCGTTTGGTTTACAAAAGTAATATAAGCTCTAATTAACTTATATTTGTTTATTTGGCTTAAACGACTATTTACTACTGCGCAGTACAACACCACGCGCAGTAGTTTATTTTGTGAGTTGACGTTTAACCAATCGCTGTTTGTTTTTTTGTACGTTAGCCAACCACACTAAGGGTAAAATAATTAACGATGCGCCAATTATTAAGCCAAGTGTAGGCACTTCACCAAACCAAAATAAACCAACAACGACAGCCGCCACTAAGCCACTATATTCAGCGCTAGCAACTTGGCTCGATTCGATTTTGCTATAAACATACACGCAAATTCCCGCATAAATTAAAATAAACAGTGTAGAGCCAAACGCAGTAATGAGTGCAGCCCAATGCCATGGTTCGTTTTCCCACAGCGCCAAACCTAATCCCACAGGCATACCTACCAAATTGGTAAGTAACAAAGTTTGCATAATACTATGGTGCTTAGGTAACTTACGTATTAGTACATTATTTATTGCCAGTGTAATTGCGACTACAAGTGCAAATATAGCCGCCCAATTAATGTCGGTAGGCTGAATAACAATAAGTACCCCTATAAAGCCAATAACAGCCACAGCTATGCTGCTTTTTGTTAGCTGTTCACGAAATATCATTACTGCTAAAGGCAGCATTAATAAAGGCGCTGCATAAAAAATAGCGTTAGCGGTTGCAAGCGGTAAAGCTTTTAGCGCAAACACCATAAATATAATACCAAATAACCATACATGTCCGCGTACCGCATGCCATTTTAAACCGGCAAATAAATGTTTTTTATTCGCCGACAAACAAAACGGGAGCAAAATTAATACTGCGGTAAGTTGGCGCATAAATACAAACTGAAACGTGGGGCTTTCTGCTGGTAAAGTTTTAATTATAGCGTCAGAAAAAACCGCAATAATATTACCCACCACAAGTAATGTCATGCCTAAGCCAACTGATATTTTTTGCATTGTTACTCCGTGCCCGCAAATTAAAAACGCTAGCATAGAGCAATTCGTTTAATTATGTATAATGATTAAAATACTTTTAGTATGAGTTTAACTAATAATGAAATTACCCCCATTACGTGCTGTTCAGTGTTTTGAATCTGTAGCGCGATTAAATAGTTTTTCTAAAGCAGCAGAACATCTAAATGTGACGCAAAGTGCCGTGAGCCATCAGGTTAAATTACTAGAGCAATATTTAAACGAGCCGCTATTTAACCGCAGTGGCCGTAGCTTTTCGTTAACCGACGCGGGCAATCGTTACTATCAAGAAGTGAGTCATTCATTAACCAGTTTAGCCTCTGCCACACAAAAAATACGTTACGGCGAGCCTGGGCATATTCGTTTAGCACTTTATAGCTCATTAGCTGTAAAGTGGTTAATACCGCGATTAGAAAGCTTTAAACATGACTCGCCAGATATCGACTTAACTTTAAATATGATTGTAGATGAGGCGGATTTTAGCGACCGTGTTGCCGATTGTTTTATTACCACAACGCCACCTAAAGGTGAGTTTGTCAGCTTATTTTTATTTGCAGAAAAGCTTTACCCTGCTTGTGGCAAAGGCATGTGGCAGCAATTAAAAAATCAATCGCTGCCCAATGAATTATGGAAGCACCCGCTGTTGTCGGTGCAGTATGATGAGTCAGAGCAACGTAGCACCAATGACTGGCAGCAATGGTGTAAAAGCGGCGGCTTTGAGCTGCCTAAAAACGTAAGAGTTAATCACTTTAGTCACGTTATACTGGCCGCAGAAGCTGCGCGTTATAATTTAGGTATTACGCTTATTGATGCGTTTTTTATTGCCTCACAGCACGATAACCACTTAGTTAAGTTGCCACTGCATGGAGTTGAAACCGGCTGTAAATTTTATTTTGTATATAAAAAATCGCGAGCAAAACAAACCGATATTATTACCCTAAGCCGCTGGCTAAAAGCCCAGTGGGCCGAGGTTAAAAAATAAAATGAAAGTATTAAGTCATCATACTTCATGCCAGTTTATAGCTATAACTATTATTTGATTTTATACTATCTCTATTAATTTAAGCACAGTCTTTTTAAAGGATAATCATAACTCATGAGAAAACCGGCCCACTGGACCTTAAAAAGTATCGCTCTAGAATTAGGTGTGTCTAATGCTACGGTTTCTAATGCGTTTAATCGCCCTGATCAGCTATCGGCTAAACGCCGAGAAGATATTCTTGCAGCGTGTAAAACTTTGGGCTATTACGGGCCTAATAAGGCCGCGCAATCATTGCGTAATGGCACATTTAATATTGTCGCTTTAGTACTGCCCGATAGTGTGGAATACATGGTGTCGGATCCTGTGGCTAGCAGCTTTATGCGCGGTGTTACTTCGGTGCTTGAAAAAAACGGCATTAATGTTTTATTGTTTTCAGGTAATAGCGATACCCTTAATAACATAGTCGACTTTGTTGATGGTTTTATTTGTTATGGCCGTCCTCGTAATAATGCATTGGTTGAGCAGTTAAAAATAGTGTCTAAACATGTGGTGACTATTGATTTTGATATAGCCCGCAATGCCTCTGTAAATATAAATAATGAGCAAGCCAGTTACGAAATTGCTAGGCACGTTATACATAATCAAAATGATAAAGTCGCTATTTTGGGACTTAGATTACTTGATGAAAACGTATTGTGCCGCGTGTATGAGCATTACGAATTTGAAGCCGGACAATCTATTTCTCATCAACGTTTACGTGGTTATCAACGCGCTTTAAGCGAGGCAAATATTACGGTAGCTGACGATCGTATTTGGAATATACCTGAAAGTAGCGAACGTTTTGCCAATATTGCTGCAAAAGAAGTACTTAGTGCATCACCGCATCCTAACGTTATAATTTGTATGAGTGATTTAATTGCCCTTGCCACAATGCGAGAAGCAATAAAGCAAGGCATAAAAATAGGTGAAGAACTGCGTATTGTGGGCTTTGATGGTATTGATGAAGCAGCCCGGTTTGTACCTCGCCTAACCACTATTCATCAAAACAGCCAAGAAAAAGGCGTTATAGCCGCTGAATTATTTATTTCTAAAGAAGAAAAAACTCAGGAAGTCAGTTACGAATTAGAGATTGGTGCGAGTAGTTAGCTTACAAGCCTTGTAATTGTTTTATGTATTAAAAAGCCAAGCTTAAGTAGCTTGGCTTTTGTTTTACATGGCGTTTATAAATTACTTTTACAGCATTAAGCTAAAAATGAATTTAAGTTAATCGTTGTTTCTTCATCACCGTTTAGCTGCGTAATCAGTGCATGGCGTAATTTAAAATCAACAGTAAGTGAAATAGTTTGCTCACCTAGTTGCCACGATAAACAACACATACTGCCTTCACCTTGGGCACTAAATTCACCTGCAAACGCGGGGTGTGAATTGCGAATTTTAATTAATTCAATTAAACCTTTTACTACAGGCTTATTCAAGGCTTTGTCGATTATATTTGCATCTAAATATGGGCGGTTAATATCACGGCCAACATTTGTATTAGCTAATAGATCCATGTCGTTTTCGCAGGCAAATAAGCCGCCGTAATATACTTGTGGTACACCTGGAGCAAAAAATTGAATTGCACGCGACAGTAAGTAATCAAAGTCTTTAGCGCCTAATGCGTTGTAGTACGTACAGTTAACTTGATATAAGTCGACATTACTCGCCGCAGCGCCCGTAGCTTGGCGGCTTTGGTTGTTACTGTTGGCGTGCATTGTTTCTACTAGGTTATCAATCTGCTGTGCATTTAATAGCCCTGGCTTGTCGCCCATTGGACCTGCGTCAATAATGCCAATACCGTCGTGTGTATCAAGTACGGTTAAGCAATTGCGTGGCGAAATTTGTAACCATTTGAGCAGTGCATCTACATCGTTGTTAAATAAGCTGTGTAAAATAAGTGGTGGTAACGCAAAGTCGTAAACCATATTTACACGTTTTGCCACTTCTACCTGAGTTTGATAATGGCTATGTATTTCTGCAATGGTTTCCATGCCTAAATCGTTTGCTTGCTTAGATAAGTTATCTAGGTAACCAAATGTTTCATCAAGCATAAAGCAATTAGTGCCCGCTTGCTTAATGGCGTAGCCCGCCGCATCTAAACGAATAATATTTACATTGTTAGCCGAAAATTTAGTAAGTACGTTATTTAAATACGCAACACCGGCTTCTGCTTTTACGTTTATATCGATTTGATTGTCGGTAAAAGTGGTCCAAAAATCATACGTTTGGCCGTCGCCACAATGCATTGGCGTAAAACAGCTACCTGGGCGTGGGCGGTAAATTGCTTTTTGCTCAGCTTCGCTCATACCATTTGGAAATACATCTTCTTTGGTTAAAAATAAATCCCAAAATTCTGATTGCTTACCTTTAGCTAATACATCTTGAAACTGAAAAGACTGCGCCGATACATGGTTAACAATTAGGTCTGCCATTAAGTCGAGATCTTTACCTAATACTTGTATGTCTTCCCAAGTACCTATTCTAGAATCAACTTCACTATGATCAATAGGGTCAAAGCCAGCATCGCTGCCATCAATAGGATTGTAAAATGGCAATAAGTGCACACCACCAAATACGCCTTTTAAAGGGCCGTTTAAAAGTGTAGTTAGCGCGCCTATATTTTGGCCAGTGATTCGATCAGCGTATGTGATCAATTGAACTTTATTCTTCATCATTGTGTGATTACCATGTTGAAACTTAATCGATTAAGATATATCTTTAACTAGCGAGTAAGAATTTACAAGTAATTTTTAATAATTTTACATACAAATTTCGTGGCTCACGTAATACTACAGTAAGCAACTGACTGACTTACGAAGTGTTAATAGAGAATTTAACGAGGAATAAACACATGACAAAATCACACACACACGTAAGCAGCGACCCACTGCAACAAATACGCTGGCTTACATACATGATGTTTTTTATGTTTGCCATGACCTCTGACGCAGTCGGCATGATAATCCCCGAACTTATAAAAGATTTCGGTTTGAGCATGACTCAAGCTAGTGCATTTCATTACGCTCCCATGGCATTAATAGCCTTTAGTGGCTTATTTTTAGGCTTTTTAGCTGACAGCCTTGGCCGTAAGAAAACCATTATGCTAGGTCTATTAATATTTTCTGCGAGTTGTTTTTTATTTGCATTTAGCACCAGTTTTACTTTCTTTTTAGTATTGCTTTGCTGCATAGGCTTGGCCATTGGTTTATTTAAAACCGGCGCACTGGCATTGCTTGGCGATATTTCGCATAGTAACGACGACCACACTAAAACCATGAACAAGGTTGAGGGCTTTTTTGGCATTGGCGCTATTGTAGGCCCTGCCCTAGTTGGTGTTTTATTAGTGCAAAACGTAAGTTGGACATACCTGTATATTACTGCGGGCGTAATGTGTTTAATTCTTGCTTTATTAGCATGGCGCGCAGACTACCCTGACGTAGTAAAAACAACTGAAAAGCCAGCCTCTTTGGCCACCACCCTAAAAATGGTAAAAAACCCCTATGCACTTGGCTTTTCTTTGGCTATTGCACTTTATGTAGCGACTGAAGTGGCTATTTATGTATGGATGCCAACGCTATTAAAGGACTACACAGGCTCTTGGCCGCTCCTTGCAACTTATGCACTTACTATATTTTTTATACTACGTGCTGCAGGTCGTTTTATTGCCGTATGGTTACTAAACCGTTATAGCTGGCAAGGTGTTATGGCTTATTTAAGCTTAGGTATTGCGCTTTGTTATGTGGGCACACTTATTGGGGGGGTTGATTGGGCTGTAGGGTTATTACCTCTTTCAGGTTTATTTATGTCTATGGTTTATCCAACTTTAAACTCTAAAGGTATATCGTGTTTTCCTGCTGAGCGCCATGGAGCCGTAGCCGGCGTTATATTATTTTTCACCGCATTATCAGCTGCTTTAGCTCCTTTATTTATGGGTATGATCAGCGATTACTTTGGCCATGTGCGCTATGGCTTTTACTTAGCAACAGGGTTTGCCGTGATTTTATTTGTAGCTATGTTGTTCAATTATTTACGCGACCCATCAATGAGTGCTTTACAAGAAAGTAACCCAACAGCTTAATAAACTTGTATCTCAATACAATAAAAAACACTTTTAAAATCAACATATGAATAATAAAAGAGCAAATTAAACACAAAATGATTTGCTTATTGTAAAATATTTGTTATTTTTACTTAATCGATTAAGTAAAAATAACAAATCCTATTGGGATCAACACAACGAGGCGTTCACATGACAACACACCACACACCTTTATATTTAATCAGTGCTTTGGCACTTGCTGTAAGCCAAGGCGTTCATGCACAAGATGAGCAAGAAACCAAAGTCCAAGCCAACAAGGGCCTTGAAACAATTGTTGTTACCGGTGTACCTCGCCGAACAACCATTATGGCGTCGAGTTCATCAGTAAGCAGTTTATCGCTTGAACAAGTAGAGGTGTCTACACCTCGCTCAACGGCTGAAGCATTTAGAATTATTCCGGGTGTTCGCGCCGAATCAACTGGCGGCGAAGGTAACGCTAACATTGCTGTTCGTGGTTTACCTGTAGCATCGGGTGGCGCTAAGTTTTTACAACTACAAGAAGATGGCCTTCCTGTTATGCAGTTTGGTGATGTTGCCTTTGGTAATTCTGATATTTTTATGCGATTAGATAATACGGTGCAGACTATCGAATCGATTCGTGGTGGCTCAGCATCTACTGCAGCAAGTAATGCACCTGGTGGCATTATTAACTTTATCTCTAAAAATGGCGAAAACGAATCTGGCAGTGTATCTACAACACTTGGCTTAGATTACGACAACGTTCGTACAGACTTTGAATACGGCACTTACTTAACCGATAGCGTGCGTTTTCATGTTGGTGGCTTTGTTCGACAAGGCGAAGGCCCGCGCGAAACAGGTTACACGTCTAATAAAGGTGGCCAAATAAAAGCTAACCTTACAAAAGATTTTGACAACGGTTACGTTCGCCTTTATTACAAACACTTAGATGATAAGAGTGTTGGCTACCTTCCTATGCCAATGTACTCAAATGGTGACTCTATTGCTGGCTTTGATGCGCAATCAGACACACCTCACTCAGCGTTATTTACTAAAACAGCACGCTTAAATGGTGAAAACCAAATCAGTAGCGGCGATATCCGCGATGGTATGAATCCAAAGGTTGATTCTGTTGGTTTTGAAGCTGTATTTGATTTAGATAACGATTGGCGTATCGAAAACCGTTTTCGTAAATCATCAATAAGCGGCAACTTTAATTCACCTTTCACAGAACAAGTAGGTAGTGCAACATCAATAGCAGAAAGCATTGGTGGCGCAGGTGCAACCTTGAGTAACGCGAACACCGGTGAAGCGTTTAACGATGGTTTAGCAATGAAGATGGTGACATTTGATGTCACAATGAATGACTTTGGATCTATAGTTAATGACTTTAAATTAACTAAATCGTTCGACGATGATACCAGTCTTACATTTGGTTACTATGCATCTACGCAAAACATTGCGATGTCGTGGTTATGGAACTCTTACGTAATGGAGCTCAAGGGTGACAATGCTGCATTATTAAATGTAACAGGTGCCGATGGCACTGAGTTATCTGAAAACGGTTTATACGCTTACAGTGCATTTGGTAACTGCTGCCAACGTGATTACGATACGGAATACGATACACGCGCCCCTTACGTAGCATTTTCTACTAAGCTAGGTGATGTCAGTATTGATGCTAGTGCTCGCTACGATAGCGGTGAAGCTCGCGGAACATACGCAGGTGCAGTGACTTCAACAGTAGATATGAACCGCGACGGTGAAATATCAATCCCTGAGCAAAACGTTGCAGGTATTGATACTGCAAACGCAAGTCCAGTAAATTATGACTGGAACTATTCTTCTTATTCAATTGGTGCTAATTATCAAATTGACCCAAGCCTTGCTACGTTTGCACGTATTAGTAAAGGTGGTCGTGCAAATGCTGACCGTCTTTTATTTGGTAAAGTACGCGCCGACGGCTCTGTTGCAAAAGAAGACGCTGTTGATGAAGTAAACCAGTTTGAGTTTGGTGTTAAGAAGCGCTTTGATTCGTTATCAGTATTTGCTACTGCGTTTTTTGCCGAAACTGAAGAGCAAAACTTTGAAGCAACATCACAAACATTTTTTGACCGTGAATACGAAGCAAAAGGGATTGAAATAGAATCTACTTACTTTATTGATGCATGGGATTTTCGCGGTAATTTAACCTGGACCGATGCAGAAATAGCAAAAGATGCGCTTAACCCAGATGTTGTAGGTAATACGCCACGTCGTCAAGCCGATTTAATTTACTCATTAATGGCACGTTACAACTATGAAAAAGGCGCTGCAGGGGTAAGTTTCATTGGTACTACCGATGCGTACGCTCAAGATAATAACGACTTGCAATTTGACGGCTACACACAGGTAAATGGCTTTGTAAGCTATGATTTATCTGAAAACCTTAATATTGCGCTTAATGTAAACAACCTATTTGATACAGTAGGTATTACAGAAGCAGAAGAAGGCTCAGTACCTGAAAACAACATTATTCGTGCCCGTGCTATTAACGGCCGCACAACGTCGGTAACTTTAAAATACGCTTTTAACTAAATGTGTATTGCGCTGCGGTGAGTAGTCACTGTAGCGCCTTTTAAAGTATGAATAATTAACACCCTTCACGTTTTTTAGCCTAGCCTTGCTAGGCTTTTTAGGATATTCCAAATGACCAAACTTCTGTGCTTAGGCGAGCTATTAATTGATATGCTGCCACAAGATGCGAATAACTCTGCCTATTTACCTATACCAGGTGGCGCACCNCCTGCCAATGTAGCTGTTGGCTATGCAAAACTCGGAGGTGAAGCTGCATTTTGTGGTGGTAGAGGGGACGATCATTTTGCCAATCAATTAAGTAATGCATTAGCGCAATACAATGTAAATACAGACTATTTATTTACCATTGCAGGTTCACAAACCGCTATGGTTATAGTAAGCCTTGATGAAACCGGCGAGCGTAGTTTTGGCTTTTATCGCCATAACACAGCCGATGTACTATTAACCCAGGCGCATTTAGTGCGTATAAATTGGCAAGAAATAAGTACACTACACTTTTGCTCAAACACATTGACCGAATCAGCAATTGCAAGCACAACGGTTAAAGCGCTAGAACTTGCAAAAGCGAATAATAAGCTCGTCAGTTTTGATGTAAATTTACGCTACAGCTTGTGGGAAAATACAAACGATATAGCAAGCAATGTAAAAGCTTGTTACACCTATTGTGACATAGTAAAACTCTCGCGTGATGAGCTTAATTTTTTAGCTCAGCATAGCGATACAACGAGCGATGATTACATTCAAGCGCTATTAAATACCGGAGTAAAACTGGTGTTTTTAACCGATGGGCCAGAGCCTGCCAAGGTTTACCACAGCGCATTTACACTTAACGAATCGGCACCAAAAATAAACGCCGTAGATACAACAAGCGCGGGCGATGCATTTATAGCGGGGGTTTTATACTACTTAAATAACTTGGGAAGTGATTTACCACTAGCAGATAAACTAAATGATAAAGCGAGCGTAAAAGACGCCCTGCACTTTGCTCTTAAATGTGGCTCTAAAGCGTGTTTAGCTAAAGGGGCATTTCCGGCATTACCTGTACTGGCTGATGTAATTTAAACGATTAAAGCCCCATATTACAGGGCTTTAAATTAGAGTTATATCTATTGCTTTATAAAGGTGACACCTTTGGGTATTTCATCTTGGGGTAACCGAGTAGAGTGCATTTGCGATAACAACCATTTATCGCCCACTTTTGATACAACAACGCTTTCTAACCAATAAATATCAATACTTCTTTGAGTGTTTTTAATATTGGCTTTATTCCAGTAATTAATAAATGTAACATCACCCACTACACGCGAATTTATAACACTAAAATAATTAGTTCTTATAAAGTCAGAAGGCTTAACTACATTTATAAAGTCATTAATAGTCCACACTTCACCGTGTTCTAAAAGTAGAAATGAATCATCAACGGCTACACGCATTTGCGAGTGATCAACGTTAGAAACAGCTAAAAAAAGATCGCTAACCGGCGTGAATATGTTGTTATCTTTTGCATGTATTGATGTAGAAAATATCAGGAATGTAATAAAGGTAAGTACTTGTTTCATTGTTTTTATAATATGTAATTTGCTCAATAATAATGAGTGTATTTTAATAGAGCAGTATTAACAATTGAAATAAAGCGAATGTAACTACTTAATAACGTTACCCATAGAGCAAAAAAGCACTCTATAAGAGTGCTTTAATTTAAGTTTTTAAACCAGGCTATTCGTCTAGCCAATCTATGGCTGCGGTAGCATTTTCAAAGTATTGAACCTCACCCGATATAAACCAGTTACCTATTTTTGCCATTCGAGCTTGCCACTCTTTATTACCGTAAATAGCTACTTTTTTAAATTCTTTAGAGTGCTTAACACCTAACTTTAAGTCATCCCACGCTGCGCGTACTTCCCAACCTTCAAGTTCGCTACCATCTATTAAGGCGTTCACGACTGGATGCTTAACTTCGCCAAGAGCTGAATTTATCATTGGGGTAATTATTTTGTAGTCGTCGTGAGTAAGCGTACCAACGGCTTTAAGTTTTAAAAAAAACTCTCTTCCTGCACGTTCAAGACCAATCGATAAACCATGTGTTGTGTGTACCATTACTGCTCTCCTTAAATAGGCTGAGCGGTAAAAGTACACCTTCTAAAATTAATTAGTCCTGAACTAAATCAATAAATAATCTCAAATAAACGACTGATTTACGCATTTTGTACGCGAGATATCTGGTTTTCTACATCAGTTAAATGGCCCGTTTTAAGCCATACTTTTGCGCCATTACTTCCCGCCTTAACGTTAATGGAGCTATTAATAGGCACTCTTAACCAACTGTTTTTTACAAAGGTATCGGCTTGCTCATCAAATGAACCTTCAAGTACTAGCAGTTCTGCTCCACCTTTTGCGTTTATAACCATGCTGGCGTTGGGCTTAAAGTGCAGCAAGCTTACCTCTTCAAAGTCGTCTTTGTACAAAGGAGTTACAGCTACATTTTTAAAACCAGGGTGCGCCGTACTTTGCATCAAGTCCGTTTGTAAACGCACGTGGGTTCTATCATCAGGCTGAAACTGCCATAACTTTACAAATATAACGCAGCCATTTTCAGACCCCGGTTTGTGCTTTGATTGCGGTGGGTTACGGATATAAGAACCTGTCGGAAAGTCACCATGCTCATCTTGAAATACCCCTTCAAGTACAACAAACTCCTCACCGCCGGTGTGTACATGCGGCGAAAATTCACTGCCTGGTGCATAACGAACAATGGTCGTGGCGCGAGCAACTTCGTCGCCCACACGGTCCAGTGCTCGTCTATCAACGCCCGCCATTGGCGATGCAACCCACGGGAGCGTTTCGCTGTGTACAACAACTCGTTTACTAAAATCGGCAGCAATTTTCATATTTGGCTCCTAACCGTAACTCCACTTAAACTTTAAACTAATTACGCCGCAACACTTGGGCGTTTTGCTACTTTTTCTTGCCATGCTAATAAATGAGTTAACTCATTCGGGATTGCTATTTGTGCAAATCCAGCAAATACCAGCCCAGCATACAATGTAATATCAGCAATACTAAACTGCTCACCAGCAACAAACGCCGACTGCGCTAGTACATCATTAAAATAGCTAAACCCTTGGCGTGCTTTTTCACCTTGTTTTTCACCCCAAGCCACATTTTGATACGTTTCAAGCTCTGGACCTAAGCCATCA
Source organism: Pseudoalteromonas sp. TAE79 (assembly GCF_000498015.1). Taxonomy (NCBI): domain Bacteria; kingdom Pseudomonadati; phylum Pseudomonadota; class Gammaproteobacteria; order Alteromonadales; family Pseudoalteromonadaceae; genus Pseudoalteromonas; species Pseudoalteromonas sp. TAE79. Next base: position 14,100 of record NZ_AUTL01000190.1, on the reverse strand, counting down.
GTTGCATGATGAAAGTAAGTTGCCACAGCGTCAAGCACCATAGACTCTGCACGCTTTTGCATCATGTTAATTACTGCTCGCTCTTTTGCGGTTTCACCCATTAATGACGGGCCTTCAAATGCGGTATCAATATACTCAGTAATAGCGGTACTTTCTGATATAAACGTGCCGTCATCTAGCTCTAATACGGGCACACCTGCTAGTGGATTCTTAGCTAAGAAGGCTTCTGTTCTGTGCTCACCATTTAATAAATCAACAGGTACAAACTCAACATTTGAAGTGGCATTTTTTTCAGCTAAAGCGATACGAACACGAAGTGGATTTGGAAAGTTTTCTACATCATAAATTTTCATGGCAATCTCTATCTTTATTGTTTAAAAGTGAATTAGTGGCAGAAACCTACCTACCGATAGGTAATTTATAATATTAAACTAAATTTAAGTCAACGTTTAAATTTTTCTGATGTATAGGATTTAACTTAATTTATTGTAAAATTAGGGGGTTGCTTAAAAATAAAATCGCTTGTAAATAACTACCTACTGGTCGATAATTTTACTATACCAATTGCATTAAATAAGTGATTTATTATTGCGCTAGGAAAATAGCGCAATAACGAGGCGAAAATCATGACATCTAGTTATTCTGTATGAATAATTTTTAACGCAGTTAGTGTGTTATTTAATGCGATACAATGATCATGTTTTTAATAAAACTGGTGTTACTGCAGATAGGAAATATTAAAAATGAGTAAAAAAGAAGCTTTATTAAAAGCAGCTGAAAACAAGGTACGCCTTGGCGGGTACAGCAATTTTAGTTTTAGAGAGCTTGCCAGCGAAGTTGGAATTAAAAGCGCCAGTGTGCACTATCACTTTCCGACTAAGGCCGATTTAGGTGCAGAGCTTGCTCATCAATATACAAATTCTTTTTTAGCTGCGTTAGGCGAGCCAAGCGAGCTTAAAGCCAGCGGTAAAAATCCTATTGATGTGTACACTCAGCTTTTTAGAAGTGCTTTAGTTACCGACCGAAAAATGTGTTTATGTGGGTTACTAGGAGCCGAAAGCGATAGCCTTCCAGATAAAGTACGCCTTGAAGTAAAACGCTTTTTTAATCAAAACCTAACATGGCTTAGCGCTGCGCACCTAGCTAATGGTGAGCTTAACCCTACTAAAGCGGCTATTCAAACAGTGAGCTTGCTTGAGGGCGCTATGATGATAAGCAAAACGCTCGACGATAACAGTTACTTTGAACTTGCAACTCAGTAATACCTAAATTTAGTGCACAAAAAAAAGCGAGCTATTCATTATGAATAGCTCGCTTTTTTAATGCTTGAAATAACTTATGTGATTATTATTAAACCGCTGTTGGTTTAACTTTATGCTTAGAGTGCACAATTGCTAAAACAATTAAGCCAATCACTGTCACTACAGCGCCAATAGGTTTACCTAAATCGCTTGATAAGTTAAGACCAATTGCTGCAGTGCCAATATAAGAAACCGTTACCGCTGTTGCTATAACAGCAGGAACACTCGCAATCCAGTGGAATGCTCCACGGTCAAACAAGTACTTAGTGGCAAGCCATAATACGCTTGTAGAAAGCAGCATGTTTGAAAATGCAAAGTAGCGCCAAATTAACGAGAAATCGAGTTTCGTCATAAAGTATGCAATAGCAAGTATAGGTACCGCTACCAATAAGCGGTTACGTAAACTTTGCGGAATATTAAACGCATCAACAACGGTTAAACGTAGTGAGCGGAACGCTGTATCACCAGAAGTAATTGGGAATACGGCTACTGCAATAATTGCCATTATACCGCCAAATACACCTAAGTAACTGTTAGCTACATGGTTTACAACTAAACCTGGACCACCTTGATCAAGCAATGCTTTTAAGCCAGCGTAACCATCTGGGAACGCTGCAATACCTGCAAGTGCCCATACACAACCAACAATACCTTCACACATCATAGCGCCGTAATAAACTGGGCGTACGTATTTTTCGTTAGTTAAACAGCGCGCAATAATTGGCGCTTGAGTAGAGTGAAAACCACTAATAGCACCACAGGTAATTGTTATAAATAGCAATGGCCACGTTGGTAACCCATCTGGGTTTGGTTCTAAAAAGTCATGTGCGTGGTCAGCTTCAAAGTAAGCTAAAAAGTCACTTGGAACAGGCAAGTGCGGCGCATTAATAAGTAATGAAATAGCAATTGCCACTGTCATTACAATCATTAGCGCACCAAAAATTGGGTAAAACTTTGTTATTATTTTATCAATTGGTAGCAAGGTAGCTAAAAAGTAATACGCTAAAATAGCAAGTACCCAAAAGGTGTTATTTGCCAGTATTGTACCTTCAAAAAAATCAAGGTTACTTAACAAACCTGCAGGGCTCATAATAAATACTACACCTACAAAAAACAGTAGCATGGCAGTAAATATAAGCATAAAGCCTTTAAATACCACATTGTAATAATGGCCTGCGATTTCTGGTAAGCTTTTACCATCTTCTTTTATACTCATTACACCTGAGAAGAAGTCGTGTACAGCACCACCTAAAACATTACCAAGTACAATCCATACCAATGCAACAGGTCCGTATAAAGCACCTAAAATTGGGCCAAATATTGGACCTACGCCAGCAATGTTTAAAAACTGAATTAAAAATGCTCTTACAGGGTGAATAGCTACGTAATCAACACCTTCGCTAAAGCGTTTTTGTGGTGTGTCAGCAGTTGAATCCAAACCGGCTTGTTTTTCAACAAATGGGCTGTAAAACTTATAGCCCAGTATTAAAATAGTGAGGCAGATAAAAAAGATGATCATAAAGCACGTTTCTCTTTTTGTATTTTAGTTATAGAGCGCATTGTGTGTCGCCCCGCCTTTTCAATCCGTGAATAATCGACGAACGATAACAAAGCTTTAACCCTCAAACAATAAGACGTTTAGCTAATACAATAATCGATATAAGCCACTATTTACGCAACCTGCGCACTTAACACTCACTTATCGCCTATGTCTTATTTTAGGCACAAAAAAAGCGGTTAAACTTTTACGTATAACCGCTTTCACACACAATGTTTTTTTAAAGTGGGTTCATAAACTCACTAATTTGTTGATGCGTTAAAGTAGGTGTTGCACCAGAACTTTCGGCGACCATTGCTCCAACGGCACATGCAAAGTCAACGGCATATTGCGCGTCGTCGTTGCTACAAAGCTGATATATTAACGAACCTAAAAACGAATCCCCTGCGCCAACAGTGTCAATTACGCTAATTAAATAACCTGAATTATAAAAATTCTCGCCTTTGATTGTTAATAAAGCACCGTGGCTACCTTTGGTTACACATAAGTAATCGGTATTTGTTTGCTGTGCTATAAACGCTAAATTTTGTTCAAGCGAATGAAACTTACAACCCATCGCTTTTGCAATTTCGTATAGCTCTTCATCGTTTAACTTAATAAAGTCTGCTTTATTCATTAAATCTACAAGTGTTTCTAGCTTGTAATGCGGTGCACGTAGATTTACGTCAAATACTTTAAAGTTTGCTACATCAACTAGTTGATTTAATGTTGCTAAAGACGCTTCGCTTCGCCCAATTAGGCTGCCAAATACAAATACATCGCTACTTTTAACTTTACTAAGTAACTCATCGGTAAGCGCTATATTATCCCACGCAGAGTCTGCCACTATTTCATAACTTGCAGAGCCACCACTGTCGAGCGTTACCTCAACCGTGCTAGTTTTTTTGTCACTATTAATAGCAATGTATTCGCAGCTTACGCCTTTGCTAGTAATTTCGCCTAGTAGCTCAGCGCCTAACTCGTCGTTACCAACAGCGCTGATCATGTCGGCTTTAATGCCAAGTGAGTTAATACGCACACACATGTTAAGTGGCGCGCCACCTAAGCGTTTACCTGAATCAAAACAATCCCACAGTACTTCGCCAAAACAGCTAACACTTACGTTTTCGCCTGATTTATGATTAATTAAAATGCTCATAATTAGTTACTCTTTTGATCAAGTACAGCCTGCATAATGGCTTTAATTTTACTATTAGGTGCATACAACGCAGCAATCGACTTTTTATATTCAGCAGTAAACGTTTCGTTATGCTCAAGCTTACCAAACAAGCTCGTTAACTTTAAAAATGCAATCGGGCTAGTTTGAGTCTCTTGCGCGTAAGAATTAAGCTCTTTGTGCATAGCATCTTGAATTTCAAGTTGCTCGCCGTTTTCACTTAAACCTTTATCGCTGTACAAACACCAAGTAGCAATAACAAGCGTTGCCAGTGATACATCTCGACCTTGTACTAGGTTTTCGTTAATTGTGGCAATTAAAAACTTAGGCAGTTTAGCTGAGCTTTCACTACAGATACGCGCTAGGCTGTCTTTAATATTAGGATTAGCAAAACGCTCTATTAACGTATCTTTGTAGCTTTCAAGGTCAATGCCTTCAAGTGGTTCAAGGTTTGGGGTTACTTCTTTATCCATAAAAGCACGTAGGTATGTGGCAAATAATTCATCCGATACCGTTTCGTCAATAGTGCCGTAGCCATGGATTGAACCTAATAAACCAAGTACAGAATGCCCTGCATTAAGTAAACGTATTTTCATGGTTTCATAAGGCGTTACATCAGTAACAAACTGAGCACCAACAACATCCCAATTTGGACGAGAGTCACTAAATGTGTCCTCTATTACCCATTGTGTAAACGACTCACAGGTAATTGGCCACTCGTCGCTAACACCATATGCATCAACCACGTAATCAATATCACTCTTTTTAGATACCGGTGTAATACGGTCAACCATCGCATTTGGAAACGATACGTTTTGCTCAATCCACTCACTTAGGTCTTTGTCTTGCTCTGTAGCAAAGGCTAAAAGCATTTTGCGTGTTACGTTACCGTTGTGCTGAATGTTATCGCACGACTGTACTGTAAACGCGCCTAGGCCTTGCTCTTTACGAAGTTTTAACGCAGCAGTAATGTAACCAAACGCTGTAATTGGGTAGTTTGGGTTATTAATGTCGTTAATAATATCTGGATTACTGTAATCAAACTCGCCCGTTGCAGGGTTAAAGTTGTAACCGCCTTCAGTAATAGTAAGCGACACAATTTTAGTATCGCTGTGCGCTAGCTTATTAATTACCGCTTGTTTGTCCTCTGGAGCAAACAAAAAGTCGATCATTGAGCCAATTACTTTGTTATCTATTGTACCGTCTGGGTGTCTAACAGTAAGCGTGTAAAGGTAATCTTGCTGCTTTAAAATATCACGCAGACCACGGTTACCCTCTAACAGGCCAACACCACATATGCCCCACTGCTCAGAGCCTGGGGTTTTTAAAAGCTCGTTAACATATACCGCTTGGTGAGCACGATGAAAACCGCCCACGCCAATATGTACAATTCCCGCTTTAACAGCGCTACGGTCGTAACTTGGTGTGTCAACATGGCTTGGTAATTGAGCCAAGCTCTGTTGGTTTAGCCCTGTAACAAGAGCGTTTGTGTGTTGATGTTGCGTCATGGTGCGACCTTACTAAACAAAAATAAAATATAAATTACGATACTGTATTACGATAAGTAATTACGATGCTGTATTGAGTACTTTATGGCGTTTTAACGACCAGTACGCAGTAACAAAATAAATAACAGTACAAATAAAACAGGCAATTTCGAACTGCGACTTATTAGCGCTGTACATCACCATAGTGTCACTGAAAAACATCACTTGGCTGGCAAATATAAAAATAATCACCAATGAAATAGTCGATATGCCATTAAGAACTTTGGTAAATGTAGAGCTATCGATTACTGGCTTTGGAATGTCTTTAGCTTGTGCTGTTTGATATTCTTTAATATCACGTTGCTCTTGCTCTTCTGCAGCAATTTCTTGCGTGTAATCTTCATCGGCACCGTATTTTTTAGCTAAAAGCGTGTAAATAACGATAGTGAAAATCCAGGTAGGAATAAACAAGTAGTAAAACGACATTACATCAATTGCGTTTAAGCCAAAACCGAACACAAGTGCAAGTGCCCATGAGGCAATAGCAGGGATACTGCGGGTAATATTTTTATATTTAGCCCAGTAACGTGTTAAGCCAATTTTAGGAAATAACACATGCTCAGCAAACACAATACCGCCCACAGGCACAACTAATAAGCCGGCGTAAGTAAGTAGCGGTAGCATTTGTGAAAATACAAACGGGAAACACGCAATAATCACGGTTACAACACCTACAATAGCGGTTGTACGCTCACGTGACTGATTTACAAATATAGATTGTGCAGCAAGACCTGCGCGGTAAAGGTTTGCGTTAGCTGTAGTCCAGCCCGCTATAATTACAATAACAAATCCAGTCCAACCTAATGCATGGTATGCAACATCGCCCGGATCAAGTGATGAAATAGTTGTTTTAAGTAATACCGCAACACCTGCGCCCATAATACCGGCAGAGATCCACGCTAAGTAATGACCAAAAAACATGCCCACGCCAGAAAACAAGCCATAGCTTTTGCGTTTAGCAAATCTAAAAATAGCCATGTCGATTAAACCAAAGTGAGTAATTGAGTTAGCAGCCCATGCAAAGCCAATCACTTCTAATAGGCCAATGCCTTTTTCACCATCGGCATTGGTGCCCGTCCATATGGAGGAGTCGCCTATGGTCATAAAGTCGCTAAAGCTAGTTAAATAGGTAGAACCTAATACGTGATTTGAAAGCTCAGGGAATAACGCGAACGAACCTGCAATAAATATAACAAATAGCCACGGCGCGCACAGTTTCGAAAAGTCAGCAACCGTAGAAAAGCCATACATCGCAACAAACACAACAATAGAGCCAACAGCTAAAACAATGGCTACAAACCAAAAGCTATTTGGATACCAATCAAGTTGCGCAGGTATATCAAACAAAAACCGCACGGCGGTGGAGGATACCGTGATCATAGCGGCCGATATAACACTAAAAATAACCACGTTAGCCCAGTTATAGAGCTTGGTCATAGAGTTACCAGCAATTTTGTTTAAGTAGTTATATAAACTTAAGCGGGTTTCTACTGCAATGGGTGCAGTAATTAGCCACCAAGAACACATTGCTAACAGGTTACCTATTAATAAACCCAATAGAATGTCGATGGTTGAAGCGCCTAATGCAACAAACGTTGCGCCAATAACAAATTCAGTAGCCGCAACATGTTCGCCGGCATATAGCCCTGCAAAATGTTTCCAGCCGTGAAGCTTATTATTAGCAACAGGAAGTTGCTCTTCGTTTACATCTTTAAATGTTTGTGTGTGTGGACTCGTTGCCATGGTATTTCCTATTGTTAACAGCAAAGTACTTAATACCTAAATACTTCGCCTTTTATAATTTGGCTTATAAACGCATGATGTTTTGCCATGTTTTGTTTTATTTTTAGTAAAGCAAAACCATCTACATTTATATTTTGCGTTTGCTTGCCTGTCAGTGTGTAAGGCGAGTAAATCGCGTTTAAAACTTGGTGTATTTAAAAAGCTGCGTGTTTACTGCTTTTTAAGTGCAGGGTATGCACTAAAAAAATCTTGCCAATGCGTTAAATGATCAACATTTGGGTAAGCACTGTGTACATGATTAACAGAGCCTTGCATATGTTGCCCACCGCTGTAATGCAGTACTTGCATGTTGGCGTCAATTCCTGCATTTACGCCGGCTTTACTGTCTTCAATCACTAAACAATGCTCTGGCTTTACACCCATTTGTTTAGCTGCATGTAAAAATAAATCGGGTGCTGGTTTGCCACGCTTAACTTCGCTGCTGGTAAAAACCGTATCGCTAAAGTACTTACTTAAACTCACTACGCTCAACGCTTTTGCGGTGCGTGCTGGGCTGCTGCTAGTAGCTATACAAATAGGCACAGCTAAATTGTTAAGTACGTCTTTTATACCGTCAGTCGTGGTTAGCCCTGTTTCAAATTCGTTTAACAGTGCTTCGCGGTAGTCACCTTCAAAGCTTTCAGGAAGAGTGACATTAAATGCATCCGCTATTTTTTGGCTTACTGTTTTAAAATTGCAGCCTAAAAAGTGTTGCTGTACATAAGCACGGTCAATATCAACGCCTTTTTCAACAAGCATATTAATGAGTACTTGTGCGCTTAAAATTTCGCTATCAATAACAACGCCATCACAATCAAATATCACTAGCTCAATGTTAGTATTCATCTTGTCACCTTATTAAAACTGTTTGGTTTAGCTAATTTAAGTATAACGAGTTAAGCGCGATTAATATTGTGCAGCTTTTTAGTGCAACTCAATAATGAGCATAAGCCCACCGATTGAGCATACTCCCTTTATTGAATTGATATGTCAACACGTTGTAAGTATAAAACGCACCAGCTTGGTGAAAATACACGCAATTAAAATTAAAAACCTCTGTATTTAATCAATTTTATTAATATGCATATCGACTAAGGTCGTAGTAAAAAAATTACATTAATGTAAAAAGTGTATCTGCAAATTCATCTCATCTGTTTTACAAATCACATCAATCTAATTAATCAGTTTTACCGAAGTTAATAAAATTAATACTATCGTTAACAGATTAACAGCCTGCACCACTGCCGGCACTTTTAAATAGATGAGGTCGACAATGAATACTCAAATAAAATAAACAAAACAAAATTAACACTAACTGCACTGGCACTTGCAATGGCATTACCGGCAAGCGCAGCAACAACTCTTACTAAAGATAACGGCGCAGCTGTTGGCGAAAACCAAAATTCAATTACTGCTGGCGAACGTGGCAGTGTATTACTAGAAGACGTGCAACTAATTCAAAAACTGCAACGCTTTGCACGTGAGCGTATTCCTGAGCGTGTTGTGCATGCTCGTGGTACCGGCGCACACGGTGTGTTTGTAGCATCAAAAGAGCTAGACGATTTAACAATTGCAGCACCGTTTGCACAAGCTGGTAAAGAAACAGACGTATTTGTTCGTTTTTCATCGGTAATTCACTCAAAAGGCAGCCCAGAAACACTGCGTGACCCACGTGGCTTTGCAACTAAGTTTTACACAGACCAAGGTAACTGGGATTTAGTAGGTAACAACTTACCGGTGTTCTTTATTCGCGATGCGATTAAATTTCCAGACATGGTTCACTCTTTAAAACCATCTCCGGTTGATAATATTCAAGATCCTAACCGCGTATTTGACTTTTTCTCGCACGAACTAGGTTCTACACAAATGCTAACGTGGGTTTACAGCGACTACGGTACACCAGCAAGTCTTCGTAAAATGGACGGTTGGGGTGTACATGCATACAAAATGATTAACAAATCGGGCGATGTTAAATACGTTAAGTTTCATTGGGTAAGCCAACAAGGTATTGATAACCTTGACGCAAAAGAAGTAGCTAAAGTGCAAAGCCAAGACTTCCAACACTTAACACGCGACCTTTACAGCGAAATTGGCAAAGGCAATTTCCCTAAATGGGATCTGTACATTAAAACGCTTGATCCATCGCAGCTTGATGACTTTGATTACAACCCGTTAGATGCAACATAAATGTGGTTAGACATTAAAGAAACTAAAGTAGGAACAATGACCCTAAACCGTATGCCAACTAACTTCTTCCAATCTACGGAACAAGTAGCAATGGCACCGGCAAACATTATTCCAGGTATTGAGCCATCAGAAGACAGACTATTACAAGGTCGTATGTTTTCTTACGCTGATACACAAATGTACCGCCTAGGTGCTAACCACCAGCAACTGCCAATTAACCGTGCAAAAGTTGAAGTGGTTAACTACAACCAAGACGGCGCAATGAATATTGGTAACACTACAAGCAATGTGAACTACCAGCCAAGCCAAGAAAACGTAGCTGAAAACCCAATTGCACGTAGAAGTAACACAGAGCTAAAAGGCTTTGTACAACAAGCTGCGATTAAAAAGCAGCAAAACTTCGCGCAAGCAGATGTTATATACCGTGGTTTTAGCAAGCAAGAACGTACAAACCTAATTAATAACCTAGCAGGCGATTTAGGCAAAGTGCAAAACAGCAGTGTTAAACACAAAATGCTTAGCCACTTTTACAAAGCTGATAGTGAGTACGGTACACGCTTAACTAAAGCTGTAAACGGCGACCTTAAAATGGTTAAACAACTAGCCGCTAACTTATAAGCAACTAGTTAAAAGCAATTAGTCCCAACTAAATAGCTATTTAAACCACAATCATGAGGAAGGAATAAACCCTTCCTCTTTTATAAGAGACAATTGTTATGCGTAATTTATTAATTATAGTCGCTCTATTTCTGAGCTTTACCAGTAGCGTTTACGCTCAAAATACATCAGATACACAAACACCCAGTACGCAATCTGAAACCCAACATTCTGCAAAAACTCAATACGATAGTTTATTTGCTTATTACTTTGCCGCAGCACGCACAAACGACACAGCTGTAATAGAGCAATTTGTAGATGCCGGTATTCCTATCGACAGCTACAACAATAAAGGCTACACCGCGTTAATGATTGCTACTTACCATGGTAATAAAAACACGGTTAACACACTTTTACACTTAGGCGCTAATGGCCGCTATTTTTAGAGGTGAATTTAGTATAGCTAAAACACTCGTATCACTTGATTGCGACAACGCGCATCAAAACAAAGCCGGTCAAACAGCAGAGCAATTTGCACAAACATTTGGTCAACAAAAAGTTATAGAGTTACTAGCGCAGGTAAATAATGCAAAATAATCTGCACGCAACAAAAAGCCCTAAAATAATAGGGCTTATTTTTAATAAAATTAGTCTTATGTTGCAGACGCTATTTGAGGTTGTTTAGGCTTTTCTCGCGTTACAAAGTAGCAAATTAGCGAGCCCACTGTTACCAGTACAACCCCCTGCCAAAACGAAGCACTCAGCTTAATAGATAAATACAACGCCGAAATAATAGTAGAAAACACCGGTGTAAAGTACGAAAGTGTTCCCAAAAGCATTAAGTTACCGCCAATAATAGCTTGATTCCACAGTGCATAACCGCTCCCCACTACTACACCAGCTAATAGCAACGTTATGCTTGAGCTGAGTGAAAACGTTAATGGTGCTTCATTACTAAAACCATATTGCGCCCACAAACTCATTGCCGTGACAGTAAAAAATAACGTAATAGCATTTTTACCATTACTCAGCTTTTGCGTAACTACGCAATAAATAGCCCATATAAACGCTGCAGCTAATGCCATTAAATAAGTAGCAGGATTATCAGCAAAGTTAGTAACAAGCGTATCGACCGACATTTTTTGATCGCCCGTAATACACCAAGCAACGCCTAAAAAAGCAATGATCATGCTTGGGTAAACCCAGTAACTTACTTTTTTACGACCAATAATAATAGAGAGCAATATAGTCAGCGTGGGCCATAAATAATTAATAACCGCCATTTCCATTGCCTGATGACGGCTGTTTGCCATACCAATAGAAAGCGCCAAGCAAATTTCGTACGATACAAATAATAAAGTACCTATTACCAAGTAACGTTTCGAAAAACCACTAAACTTGGGCACTCCCATAACCAAAATTAAAAATATCGCACTGACAGAATACATAGCCGCCGCACCACCAATGGGGCTAAACAACTCAGAAATATCTCGTAGTAATGCAACTAAGCAACTCCACAGTAATATGGCCGCGACTCCATAAAGCGTGTATTTATTTTTGCTTAAAAACTCCATATTAAACCTAAAGTACTACTCGTAAATTTGAAACTAAACTAACAGTAATTATTTAATTAAACAATAAGGGTCTGTTGATCTTTCAAGGTTAAATTTGCAGCAGTCTGTTTGGTATTTAGGCAAGGCAGAGCCTATATAGTGTGGTTATTCCCCATTAATGGGCGATAACGTAGCATTAATGCCAAACAGGCGCTGCCCAAAGGGTTCTTCCTAGGGGCTACTTACTCTTTGTTGCTCGGTTTTTACTTAGCCCACTAGGTTACAAATCTCGCGCCGCGATTAAATAGCCCCTAGTTTGAACAAATTTTAATCCGCAAAGTTCAACAGACCCTAAAGTTAATAGCTTAAACCTCTCGTTTGTTTTTAGCATTCACCCTTTTTAGTAATTGACCTTTTGGTCAGTAAAGCTACAATCAATCAATACGTTAAACACGCAAACTTTATAATGACCACACAAATAAAGCCAAATAAAAAAGAAGTCACACGCGAGAAAAACCAAAAACTAATTTTAGATGCCGCCGAGCAATTGTTTTCGCAATTAGGTTACGACGGAGCAAGTATGAGCATGGTTGCTAAAGAAGCGCAGGTGCCAAAAGCTAATATTTTGTATTACTTTAAAAGTAAGGATGGTCTGTACGAGTCTGTGATTGACCGCATAATAGCTAATTGGAACTTAGGGCTCGATAACGTCACAATTAACGACGATCCAGCTACCGTGCTTTATAACTATATTAAAAGCAAAGTAATACTGGCCGTAAATCAGCCAATGCAATCTCGCTTATTTGCCAGTGAAATACTGCGCGGTGCACCCTATTTACAAAACTACTTTAGAACCAATACCCGCCCTTGGGTTAAACAAAAGGTTGATGTACTTCAAGCATGGATGGACGCTGATAAAATGGATAAGGTTGATCCCTACCATTTGCTCTTTACTATTTGGTCTACCACGCAATATTACGCCGACTTTCAGGCTGAGGTTTTACTCGTAATGAACAAATTAGAGTACGACGAAACCGATGTGGCACAAATTACGCAATCAATTGCCCACATAATTTTAAAAGGTATTGGTCTTAAAATACCTGAGCAAAGTGAGACTTAACCCATGACATCCTTTACTACACCCGATTTATTTGACGATCATCGCGATAACGTGCAAGTAGCAGACAGCGGCCTTTATCACTTTGGTAAAAAAACCACGTTTTATGGCAAAGTAGTTACCGTTACCTGCCCAGAAGACAACTCTTTTGCCGCCGATATATTGCATGAAAATGGTGAAGGTAAAGTATTGGTTATAAACGGGTTTGCGAGCAAACGCTTTGCGTTTATAGGCGATATTATGGCTGAGCGTGCCCTAAATAATGGCTGGGAAGGCGTAATAATAAATGGCTGTTGCCGAGATATAGTAATACTTGCCACGATGAACTTACCTGTAATGGCGCTAGGCTCTACACCGCGTAGTACCTTAAAGCGCGGCTTTGGTGATAAAAACCAAGCTGTTACCATGCTTAGCACTACTATTGAACCTAACGATTGGGTTTACGCCGATATTAACGGTTTAATCATCAGTAAAACGCCCCTTATTTAGCACTCAAAACCATATAAATAGAGACCAACTTGGTGCATCTGCGCACCAAGTTGGTTTGTTTTAGCTCATTTTAATTTCACTATTTCTACAGCCCACATTTACAAATCTCATACAACCCAACAAAACCTGACCAGTTGGACAGGATTTTAATTTATGGCATTCCTCTTGCTTAGTCTAAGCACTATAAAATCAAAACTACCGATTAAAAAGCGGAGCCTTAGCAATTGCATTAAATTAGTGATCTATTATAACGCGAAGAAAATGACGCAGTGAGTGCGCTATTTAATCCGATAAAATGATCATGTTTTTAATAAAATTGGTATTCATAATAATAATAACCAGCCCGCTTTTTAATCACTCTTAACTTAATAAGTAAGTACTTGGTCAGTTTTATAATAATGAGCTGCAAATGAGTGATAAAAAAAACAACAAAGGTATATTTTGCAATCACGGTCCTACCCTGTGGCAAACAAACCACTCTGGAGTGCTTGCAAACAATCGCTTAGCTGTAAAAGATGTATTTGCAGTAAAGGGCGAGCGTAACAGCGCAGGCAACCCACACTGGTTTAAAACAGCTAAACCGGCTCAAAATACGGCAAGCTCGGTTAATAAGCTCATGACCGCTGGTTGTAACTTTATAGGCTTTACCCATACTGACGAGCTGGCTTATAGCTTAGAGGGTAATAATATACATTATGGCGTTGCGCAAAATCCTAAATTAAAAGGGCATGCTTGCGGTGGTTCGAGTATGGGGTCTGCTGCTGCAGTTGCTGCTAACTTAGCTGATATTGGCTTAGGCACCGACACCGGCGG
>NZ_AUTL01000189.1:0-15193 GCF_000498015.1 Pseudoalteromonas sp. TAE79 | reverse complement strand
GTGCGCGGTTTTGTAAATTATTTTAGTATAGCCAATTGTAAGCGAGAGCTAAAAGCCTTGGCAGGTTGGATCAGACGAAGACTAAGGGCAATACAGCTGAGGTTGTGGAAGAAGCCATCAAGGCTACATCGACGACTAAAGCAGTTAGGGAAAAAGCCACCGTTTAAGTTCATAAAGATGAACTCGTGGCGTAACTCACTAAGCCCTTTATCTTGTGTATCGATGCCAAACCAATGGTTTGAGGAGCTTGGTTTATATCCAATAGAAAAAGTGAATACGGGATGGCTTGCTTTATCAGCGTTTAGGAAATAAGTTGATAAAATGTGAAGGGTACAGGAGCCGTATACGAGGTCCGTACGTACGGTTCTGTGAGAGGGATGAGGCATAAGCCTCACCCTACTCGATAGCTGCTTTTTTTTGCCTAATTGTAGAGTGTTGAACTTTTTGTGAAGTAGATTACAAGGAGCAACTACAGCATCTTTCTTTAGATATAAAATATAATTTTGTAGTTTAAACCTTCAAATAACACTCCATTCCTAGCTCTTTTATTCAGTACTTATAAAGGTTCAATTTGGTAGCATAAATTTAAACATCCAACTTTATTAGGAGGATTTATGGCAAGTGGATGGGCACGAGACGGTGCAATTCAAGATCAAATTGATGCAAGTGTTAACGATGCCGTACAGTATGCAAGAAGCAATTTAATATCTGGTGCAAGTGCTGAGCTATGTGACGAGTGCGATGAAAAAATCCCACAAGCACGAAGGCTCGCGCTACCAGGAGTTCGCTACTGTGTTGCATGCCAAGCTGAAATAGAAGGCAATGGTGCCAGCGCTAAATCGTTTAATAGGCGTGGTAGTAAAGATAGTCAGTTGCGTTAAAAAAAGGTGCTGCAAAGCACCTTTTATTTAATACCAATCTGCATAACCATTTGAACTATATATAAAATTAAACCCCTCCATAGTTATACCAACCAGCATAAATCTTTGATCAATTTAACGAATTAAATTGCACTATAACGTCGTTAAAAATTTTTTATTTAGAACAACTAGATACAAAAATTTTTGCCTAGTTCTAGCGTAATTTTTTTAACGTTAAATAGACCCCATATATAAGCAGATTGGCACTAAGCAAATTGTTATTACTTGAATTGGTTGTTAAGTAATTTAAAATTTACTCATGTCTTCTTTTTTCTGAATTAACTCAATTGCATAGCCATCTGGGTCTTTTACAAAAGCAATTTCAGTAGTACCGCCTTTTACAGGCCCTGGTTCACGGCTTACATTGCCGCCAGCAGCTTTAATATCTGCACATGCTTTGTAAATATCATCAAACTCAATAGCAATATGACCATATCCATTACCTAGGTCGTAGCTATCTTCGTCCCAGTTATAAGTTAGCTCTAAGACTGTGTTATCTGCTTCGTCGCCATATCCAACAAAGGCAAGAGTGTATCTGTATTCACTGTTATCAGCTCTGCGTAATTCTTTCATACCTAATATTTCAGTATAAAAAGCAATTGATTTATCCAAATCGGCTACACGAAGCATAGTATGTAATAAACGCATTTTTAGTTCCTTTAGTTATTTATTCAAAGTTAAGGGGATTTTTAACTAAGCGCTATTATTAAGCGCGTTTTAGGGGGTTTATATGTATTAGTCATATATATAGGCATTACATATAAATCACAAGCTTAATATGAGAGTGGCCTTAAAACAGTTTGAGTTCGACCTTTATAAATTACCTATTAATGAATCATTTTATTAAATTTTGGATGTTTAAATACCCAGTACTCAATTATTGGTCAACCTATTAGTATGAAAAAGTTACTGACTGTTCAACTAAATTTAACCTTTGCTTAATTGCGCTGTTGATATGTAACTATGTGTTTTAATATGATATTAAATTAATTTTTGTGTAATTTGTAAAAATGTGGCGTTTGCTTGGTTAACTTGTTGGTTGACAAAAAAGTCGTATGGCAATACAGTTTTTGCATACCAATTGGTAAGTTGCTTGATTTGAGTGAATACAATGTATTGGTAATTAATCAGAGTTACGCTTTGCACAGGTTAATTTATAAATAACTCAAGCTTAAAGTTACTCTACAAATTGAAACAAAAGACACAGCGTATTTATAGAGTAAATTTTACTTGTTCTTATAAAAGTATGCGCCACATATTTAGGAGTTATTCATGTCAAAACCAGTCATCGGTTTCATCGGCTTAGGCTTAATGGGCGGCAACATGGCCGAAAATTTACAAAACAAAGGCTATGAGCTAATTGTTATGGACCTTAGCAAAGATGCGGTTGCAGCATGTGTTGCTAGAGGCGCAAAAACAGCAAGCACTGCAAAAGAGCTAGCTGAAGGTTCAGATATTGTTATGTTTTGTCTTACAACGTCTGCCGTTGTAGAAAAAATTGTTTACGCAGAAGACGGTATCCTAGCGGGTATTAAAGAAGGTGCAGTATTAGTTGATTTTGGTACTTCTATCCCATCATCTACTAAAAAAATTGGTGCTGATTTAGCAGCTAAAGGCGCAGGCATGATCGACGCGCCACTAGGTCGTACACCAGCACATGCTAAAGACGGCCTTTTAAACATTATGGCTGCAGGCGATATTGATACATTCAATAAAGTTAAACCAGTACTGGAAGATCAAGGTGAAAACGTTTTCCATCTTGGCGAGCTAGGTGCAGGTCATACAACAAAGCTTATCAACAACTTCATGGGCATGACGACAGTATGTGCTATGTCACAAGCATTTGCAGTGGCAGAGCTTGCTGGTGTTGACCGTCAACAACTTTTCGACATTATGTCGACTGGCCCATCTAACTCACCGTTTATGCAATTTTGTAAAAACTATGCAGTTGATAATGTTAGCGACCTTGGTTTCTCGATTGCTAATGCAAACAAAGATTTAGGCTACTTCCTACAAATGGTAGAAGACCTAGGTACTGAATCAAAAATCGCTGAAGGTTCATCAGCTAACCTACAAGCAGCGTTTGACGCTGGTATGGGTCAAGGTAACGTTCCTGAAATTTTTGATTACTTCAAAAAGTTAGAAAAGTAATACTTCTGGACCTTATTGAGCGCTTTGAGCTTTAACTTAAAGCGCTTTAACACACATGACACCAATTGACTAAAGTCTTTGTGCAATGTCAGCCTTTTTTAATTCTGATGAAGCACTACTTTCAGTCACAACGAAAAAGAGTTAACTATGCGTTTGATTAATACAATAAAGCTTAGTCTAGTTCTCATCGGTTGCATATCCACACAAGTAGCGGCCAAAGATTATTTTATAGAAAATAAACAAGCTTTTAATGATATCGCAGCTAATCTAGTTGCTGGCGACAAAGTAGTACTTAAAAATGGTACTTGGTCTGACTTCGAAATTTTACTTGAAGGCCAAGGTACAAAAAACTCTCCTATTTTATTGACCGCTGAAACTAACGGTAAAGTAATTTTATCGGGTCAATCGAACCTAAGACTTGCAGGTAAATACCTTGAAGCCTCAGGTTTAGTATTTAAAGACGGCTACACACCGAGCTCAGCTGTAATAGAGTTTCGTAAAAAGAAAAATGAATTAGCCTACAATTCACGAGTTACTCAAACAGTAATCGATAATTACAGTAATCCAGACAAACGAGAGTCTGATTATTGGGTTGCCTTATATGGACAACATAACCGCTTTGATCATAGCCATTTAGTTGGCAAACGAAATAAAGGTGTGACAGTTGCTGTTCGTTTAAACAGATGGGCGAGCACTTTATATTCGTGATTTCTTACTAATAAACCCAGAGCTTGCATCCTCTGATCCACAAGCTGTATTAGCAGCACTTAACCAAGCGATTGAAGCTAATAATGCTATAACGGGTTCTGATCGTGGTCCAATAAGTTCACCAACGTCTCAAGTAAATGCGTTTTTTGATATTGAAGAAGAAACACATGCCTTATATGCACAAGCTAATTTTGAGTATGGCATGTTTCGCGGTAACTTTGGCTTACGTTATTTAGAGACTGAAGTTACATCGCTAGCTAACTCTGTTACTCAAGATGGAAGTGGCAACGAACTGGTGACTCAAGTAACGTCAAAAGGTGATTACGATTTCTTTTTACCACGATTTAATTTAGCCGCGAATGTAAGTGAAGATGTGATTGTTCGTCTAGGTTGGTCAAAAGATATCAGACGCCCAGATTTTGACGACCTATCTACGTCTGTTACGTTTGGCACCAGCCCTAATAGTGCAGTTTCAATAGGTAACTCAGGCTTAGAGCCAGAAGAAGTAACTTCTTTCGATATATCCACTGATTGGTATTTTGCACCCGCTGCTTTGTTAAGTGTGGGGTACTTTCATAAAACACGTAGCGATTTGCACGTTACACAGCAAGTTGACCCATTTGAAGACCCAAGCACAGGCTTTCGCGATACAAATGGTCCAGAATGTGAAGGCGGCGGCATATTTAACCCAATTGCTGACATAAACGTATTTGGCCCAGATGCTGGCATAGGGTTATGTGTACCAACACAAACTACTATTAACGATTCTGGCGAAACAACACAGCAAGGCATCGAGCTTGCAGCTCAATACGACTTATCAAATTTTGAAAAAGAGCTAGGCTGGGCATCAGGTTTTGGTGTGGTTGCTAACTACACCTATCAAGAGTTTTCTGGTGGTGAATCATTTGACACCGCAACGAGTCGTGCAAATGCTGTTTTTGCATTAACAACCGGTAACCCGGATGCAGACATAAGCGCTAAGCAATCACTCATTGATCTGTCAGAAAACGCATACAACATCACATTCTACTATGAGAAATACGGTCTATCTGCTCGAGCGCGTTACACGTGGCGCGAAGGGTACCGTTCAACTGACTTTGGTAGCACTTCAAGCTTCCCATGGGGTTTCCCTGTTGTACAAGAAGACAGAGGGCAGCTTAATGCCAGCATAAGTTATGATGTGAACGAGCAGCTAAATATCGGTATTGAAGCCGTTAACTTAACTGAATCAGAAGTTAGCCAGTCTTGTGTGAACGAAGGTGCTTTACTTTGTTTCCAAGGTATTACAGACCGCCGTATTACATTTGGCGCAAGCTATAGATTTTAAAAGCTATAGTTAAATCGAGTCTATAAGTGTGTGTATTTAAAGACGCTAAAAGCAAGCCTCCTGGCTTGCTTTTTTTTAACTATAATTAGTTAACATTTACAAAAATGATTTATTCCACTTTGTATTTTACTTATCAATACCGTTACAGCGGCAATGTCTTGCGACACTGCCACCAGTAATCATTATTAAGATAGTATTAAACCAATACCTTTATTTTTTAACCTTACCCTTAAGAACATAAATTTCACCATCGAAACTGCCTTGTATCGTCAGTCCTTGGCTTGCTAACTCTTGTAAATATTCGATATGGTCATTAGTGATATGCTGGCCTGGGACTAAAAGCGGAATACCCGGTGGGTATGGAGTAACTAAACCTGCACAAATACGATTGTTACTTTTGCTGATAGGCACAGATTCGCGGTCGCCATAAAAAGCATCGCTTGGGATACACGCCAAGTCTATAGCTGGTAAGTTTTCAGGTAAGCGAGCTCTACGCGTCGATTTCGATAGTTTTACTTTACCGCTGTCTAGCTTTTTCAATGCATTGTACAAACGAATTATTTTTGAGCGTGTGCCGCCAAGCGTCAGTAAAACCAAAATGGTGCTGTGTGTGTATTTTTCTATCTCTAGCCCAATTTCATCCAGTAGATATTTATGAATATCTTTTAATGAGTAAGGTAGCTCACTAATATCAATAAGGATTTTTAATGGGTCGTGGCCCATGTTATCACCACTAAAATGCGGGAATATTTCCATAAAGTCTTGCTTAGCTAATACTTTAATTTGCTTAAGCGAGGCCATCTGTTGTTTAAACTCTTCAACATGATTTAGCAGCGCATTGAGCAGCTTATAGCCTTCCATCTCTAATTGCTTTTGGCACACGTCAAGCGATGCAATAAGCTGATATTTAGGCGATGTACTAGCGTAGATACTATAAATTTCTCGAAAGAAATCGGCATCAAAATCGGGGTCGTTAATATGAATATAAGACGCTTGAGAAAACGCCGATACTACTTTATGCGCCGAATGCGTAATGTAGTCAGCTCCTGCATGTATCGCAGAATAATGACGAAAGCTAGGATGAAACAAAGAGTATGCAAACCAGGCTTCATCTATAAATACCTTAATACCATATTGATGAGCATAATCGACGACTTGTTTTAGGTCGCTAAGTAGGCCATCGTAAGTACAACCGGTAAGCACTAGTAATTTAGCATCAGTATTGTTTTCAATTGCTAACTTGATGTCGGCCAACGATGGTGGCGCGAAAATGCCATATTTTGGATTTAAGATACTCGCCAAATAAATGGGGTAACTAGCTGATTGCAAGATGCCATAGTGTACTGACTTATGGCAATTACGGTCGACAATTACTTTATCGCCCTTACGCAGCAGTGTCTGCAAGATGATTTTATTTGAGGTAGATGAACCATTTGTAACAAAGTAGGTGTGCTTAACTTCAAACGTCGCCGCGGCTGATTCTTGGGCGCGACCAATAGTATTAGTGCTGTCTGATAATGAACCTAGCGAGTCTACCGAAACCGACAGGTCGCCAACAAATACATTGCGGCCGTAAAACTGATAAAAATCTTTGATGTAAGGTGAGTTTCTAAAGCTAGAACCCCCACTATGACCCGGTGTGTGCCAAGAGTCGTTTGCTTCACCAACGTAACGACGGTACGCCGTCCAAAATGGGGTTTCAGAGCGGTCGTCAAAATCGTTGATCATATAACCTAAAATTGCTTCAGGGTCAGAAATCACTTCATCTTTAAAAAAGAAAGATTCAATTTCTTCTGATTCGTTTACGATCTCCAGCCCTTTAGTGTCGTCGCCGATAACATAAACCGGTAACTCAAGACGAATTGCCTTTAAATCCTCGATAAAGCGACTATACATTCGCTCACCCACTTTGTTGTGCATATCCCAGCTTAGAACTACGGCTTGAATATCACCATCTTCCTCTACACATTCCAGCGCGTGTTTAAGCTCGAGGCATTCAATAATATCGATATGAATATCGTCTCGCTCAAAGTTAGGAATGGTCTTTGACAGATTCGTTGAAAGCCCTTGTAAAGTGGCTGGGTCTTGCTCAATTATCAAGATACGAAGTAGAGGTAGCATAGAGGGTTTCGCAATATAATTTTATAATGCTCACTAGCATAACCAAAGGAATGTAACTTGTGAAATTAATACTTTGATAATGTTCTAATAATTGTTCTATTTCATTGGCTACTACAAATAAGAGGCGCAATGAAATTCATGTGTTTTCTGTTTGCATCGTAAGCATAAAGATTTTGATTATTATCAACGACAATATACCTCCCTTTAAGTTTTATACCACTAAAGTACAAAAATCATACTTATTTGATGGGCAGTTTTGTGCCAGTGTAGGTCGAATAAGCGAAACGCCATCCGACACAGTAAAATACCTTACCAATTATTATCAGCATTTTATGTTGTCGAGTGGCTGGAGAGTGCCAGGAGCAGTCATTAATGATTAACTCGTTTCTGCCCCAAGACGAGTTAACGTAAATACTCTATAGGTCGACTTTGAGCAAAGCAGTCAATCAAAAGTTTTGATGTCTGAAGTAAAGATTTGATCCTCGTTGGCTTTTTCAAAACGAATGGGCACGAGCTTTTGTAATAGTGGCAACACAAGCAAAGGCTCAGAGCGATTATCAACACAAACAACGGCATTTGCACTACTCAGTGCTCTCACCAATGCGTTAACAGGGGTTATATCGTCCAAAGACTCAATAAAACAATTGTCTTTCTCAAACTCACTTATATCGTCGAAATACGCATCAGGCGAAAAACAATATAACTCAAGCGGCTTAACTACCGCGTTATTGTTGTTTGATAGTTTTTTCCCTAACACGATGAGTAGATGAGCTTTTTTATCCAATCCGAGCTTAAGCAAAAGCGTATTTATTAAATCCATGTACTTCACTGAATACCAAAATAAAATAGCGTCATATTTTTATCGTGCATTATTAGGTACATTAAAACAATAGCTATTTTGATGAATTACCAGCGATTGCGTTATGCACTATGAGTAAGTAATTTAATCCATTCATCTGCGTTTGACACAATGAATTGATATTTATTGCCATCTTTTAATACGACTTCAATTGCATCATGTGTATAAGGCAAAATACCTGCAACTTTACCAGTGCACTTACTCACTTTTACAATTTCACACCGTGCAAACGTATAAGGCCCTAACCCAAATTGTGCATTCAACGGCGCAAAATGAATATCGGTGTTGGTTAGCCAAAATTTGCCGTCGGCTTTGATTGCCCCTTGTTGAATCGTGGCGATGGTCGATTTGATTGTTATTGCATGCATAATAGTATTCCTTTATATAGTGATGCTTTTAAGTCATTACCAAGTGACAACATTTAAGCTGACTGTATTACCTTTCTCTTGGTTTGCCTACCGTTAAGTAGTGCGCCCAACCACGTATTTTTAACTAATAATAAATAACTTATTTGACCTATAAATAATGTAACCACAACGCTAACTATAAACTTTACTAAAACTGGCCAATTAGTATTAATCAATGGCATCTGAATATAAATCAGCACTGGCACATGTATTAAATAAATCCAATATGATGCATTTGAGATGCTGCGACTGAGCTTACTTTGGTGGTTTAAAAAACGATGCCCAAGTAAAAACGTTATGGCGGTTAACAAAATAACACTCAGTCCTTGTGATAAAACATGCAATACATGCAGCTCTCCCGCTGCGGCAAAATACCCCGAAGTTGCGGCGGCAATCACGTCATCTAAGCTTGGCGCGGCTGGTAATAAAGAAAAATAACCAGTCAGTGATAGTGCAACACCCAAAATAAGAGGCCATAAGTACTTATGATATGAGCAAATGAGCTGCTGTTTTTTATTAAGCCCCACTCCCAACCAATAAAAACTGCCGTAAAAACCATACGACCATAACTGTGGCGTGAGTTTATCAGGAGCAGGAAATGGAATAGATTGCCCCATTAATGAAAACGTTAACACGATGGGAAGTACAACCCACATAAATAAAGGGTGAGCGCTAAGCGCATCAAATTTATTGCCTAATAAGTTAGTTGTTTTCAACAACCAGTGAATTAAGCAAAACTGGAATAAGTTCCACAAAAACCATAAGTGCATAGTGCTAACAACAGGCTCTTTAATAACTTTAAACACAGCAAAAATCGGCGGTATTGGATTAGCTATACCGGCTCCAAAACTCAAGGCATGGTAGTAAACGGCAAAGCTGAACGGTAAAAATACAATAAAAGGCAGTAGAATATGTTTACTGCGATGATGTAAAAAGCGCGCGTTGCTCGATTTATCTATTAAAAGTGTACTGCAAAACCCTGCAATAATAAAAAATAATGGCATCCGAAATAAGTGCAGCGTATGCGTAATATAATCAAATAGACCATGTGTGCTTGGGTCTGCCGTAAACCAAATATTGCGAAAGAACGGACTGTAGGCTAAAGCGGCATGAAATACGATGCCGAGCAATAGCGCGAGGCTGCGTAAATTATCAATGTAGTGTAATCGACTGTCTTTATTCATTAATGTGCCCAACTAACTTTTATTAATAAAGCATAAATGAATGAGGTTTCATGACACTAGTCACAAAGCTCATAGCCCGAGCTATGACAGATGTCACTGTTTTTACAACGCGAGTTCTGCAATAATTGCTAAAAAAATATGGCCACAGTAATGGAATCAACTATACGACATACAACCGATTGGCATTTCTCAACATTGGCATCGTGGCTTGGGGTGACATTGGCGTGTGCCTATTATGCCAACTCAGAATTAGCGCTATATTTGCAAATCATAGTAAGTGGTTCCATTTTAGCTATTTTGCTGTATGTGTTAAAACAGCCTAACAAATTTGTTCACGGCGTAGCACTTGGCTATTTCCTGCTTATTTTGGCAATGATACAACTGAGTTCAACATCCTTAGTTTTTATCCACCTAGTGATGTTTACCGCGGTTTTTAGTCCTCATTTTTCGCTTCCTAAGATACTGGCTTGTGTTGTGGCCGCCATGCTGGTGTATGGTTTAACGCATTATGCGCGCTGGGAAAATGGCATTCCTTGGATCACGTTTACAATTTGGTTTTTCTTTTGCTTGATGAATTGGTTTGTTAGCCGGCGTATTGTCGAAAGTTTAAATACACATTACCAATCCCGCCAAAACTACAAAGAGTTAAAAGCCACCCAACACATGATGGGGGCGATGCATGCAGCGCAAGAGCGACAAAACATATCACGCGAGCTCCATGATTCGCTCGGCCATAAGCTTACCGCGCTCAGCATTAATTTAGATTTTGCTAAAAGAGCTGCAAATGAAGCCACCGTTGAAACCCTCTCTCTTTGCCACCAACTTAGCCAAGAAGTATTGGCTGAAGTGCGCGAAATCGTTTCCACTCAGCGCAATGACAAAACGATACTTAAGCAAGCTCTTGAGGCCATTTGCGAACTGACACCTAATTTACACTGTGATCTCCAACTAAGTAAAGAGACAGAGCAGCTACCTCAAGACTACGCCCTGTGTGTATTGCGGTTTACCCAAGAGATGATCAGCAACACCCTTAAACATACCCAAGCAAACCATTTTACTTTGCATGTAAATGTCACCCTCGTTGGCGAACAGCCGCTGTTAGTTGCAAAAGCGTATCACAATCAAGCAGAGACCCATTTACCAAAACAAGGGAACGGATTAGCAGGACTAAATGAGCGAATGGCACAATTTGGCGGTGAATTTTCACAACACCTTGAGCAAGAAACATTGATCAATACCATGACACTACCACTAAATTTAGAAGAAAAAAGCCATGATAAAGTGCCTACTAGTTGAAGATCAGACATTAGTTCGTTTAGGCCTCGCTAATTTACTTAACCTCGATAGCGCCATTAATATCGAAGCCCAGGCTGAAGATGGCTTGCAAGCGCTTACACTATTAGCTGAGCATAGTTTTGACATTGCTTTACTCGATATGAGAATGCCGAATTTAGATGGGCTCGGCGTGCTGCAAAAAATGCGTGAAAAGGGTGATAAAACCCCTGTGCTGATCATCACCACATTTGAAGATTGTGATGTATTAGTCAAAGCCCTTAATCTAGGTGCTCGTGGGTATGTGCTTAAAAACATTGAACTTGAAGAGCTCATTAGCGCTATCAAGCAGGTCGTTGCAGGTGAGCGAGTATTGCAAAGTGCGGTGACTGATTTTTTACTCAAAAAGCAACTAAGCCCTCAGCTCTGCTTAACGGACAAAGAACAAACCGTATTGCAGTGTTTGTCTTTAGGTATGCCAAACAAAGTGATTGCCAAAAAATTAGATAACTCTGAGGGGACTATTCGTAATCATGTGTCACAAATTCTTGCCAAATTAGACGTAAAAGACCGCACTCAGGCCGTTATAAAAGCCATTAATCAAAACCTAATTTAACACGCGAACAACACCAAATTACTATTTTTGATTAGGCTTAAGTGGTGCAATCAACATAAATAAGAGTAAACAAAACCAACTAATAAACAAACAGGCGACTATCCATGCGAGCTTTTCTTGGCGTTCCACTTTTTGTGACCTAGCAATGAGTATGATTGGCATCACCCAAATCTTGATTCCAGACATTAAAGATCTTCAGTCTGCTCATGGCACCGAACCGCCCGTCGACTCTAACTCATAATTGTCCAAAAACGAGTTTATCCGACCGTCGGCTTATCGCTCAAGGCAGCCTATAGTTACTCTGTTTTATCTTTAAACTCACACAAGTCTTCAATAATACAGCTGCCACATTTTGGTTTACGTGCTACGCAGGTGTAACGTCCGTGAAGAATCAGCCAATGATGCACGTCTACTTTAAATTCTTTTGGTACAACCTTTTCAAGCTTTTGTTCTACTGCGACAACATCTTTACCCATAGCAAGCTTTGTACGGTTAGATACACGAAATATATGTGTATCTACGGCTATTACAGGCCAGCCAAAGGCTGTGTTGAGTACAACATTAGCGGTTTTACGGCCAACGCCTGGTAGGGCTTCTAGGGCTTCACGATTTTCTGGCACGATGCTGTTATATTCATCCACCAAAATTTGGCACATTTTGTACACGTTGGCAGCTTTAGAGTTAAATAAGCCGATGGTTTTTATATAATCACGCAGTGTATCGTGGCCTAAGTCTAAAATGGCTTGTGGTGTATTAGCAACAGGGAACAACTTTCGAGTGGCTTTATTAACGCCTACATCGGTTGCTTGTGCTGAAAGAGTTACTGCTACTAGTAACTCAAATGGGCTTGAATATTCAAGCTCTGTAACTGGATGTGGATTATCGTCGCGTAGGCGCGACAGTATTTGGTGACGTTTTTCTTTATTCATGCAACTTAAAACGTATTAGTGCTAATTGTTGCTCTAATACGTTTTCCCCTTAAGTTAAGCTGGTAACACGTGCTCGAGGGCCTTTTTCAGCCTCTGGCGGTGCAATTTGCTTTGATTTTATTTGTGCGTCAATTACGTTTTTTGCAGCAATAAGCAGCCCAAGTCCTAAAAAGGCACCCGGTGGTAAAATTGCGAGTAAAAATTGGTTATCAAAATTAAATACTTCTATGCGCAAGCTCTGTGCCCATGGGCCAAGTAATAAGTCGGCACCGTCAAACAGCGTACCTTGGCCGATTAGTTCGCGCATAGTACCTAATACTAACAGTACAGCCATAAAGCCTAAGCCCATCATTAAGCCGTCAAATGCTGATAAATGAACAGGGTTTTTAGAGGCGTATGCTTCGGCGCGGCCAATAATGGCGCAGTTAGTTACAATCAACGGGATAAAAATTCCCAATGATTGATATAAACCAAAGGTATAAGCGTTCATGAGTAATTGAACTATTGTTACAAAGCCCGCGATGATCATTACAAATACAGGTATACGAATATCTTTTGGCACCCAGTTACGCACAATTGATACGGTAACATTTGAGCCTATTAGTACGAGTAAAGTTGCTAAGCCTAAACCTAAGGCATTTGTTACAGTTGAGGTAACGGCAAGCAGTGGACATAAACCTAAAAGCTGCACAAGGGCAGGGTTATTTACCCATACACCTTCTTTGTATAATGTTTTTAACTCACTCATTTAGCTACCTCCATACATTCGGCATTAGGTGCTGCAAAAATATCATCAAAATTAGTTTGTGCGAACAATACGGCATTTTTAACAGAGCCCACAACAGCACGTGGCGTTATGGTCGCGCCTGTAAATTGATCAAACTGGCCGCCATCTTTTTTAACAGCCCAGCGAGCGTCTTCTTCGCCTTCAACCGTTAAGCTTTTAAATGTTGTGATCCAAAGTGATTTTTTAACTTCTACTTTGTCGCCTAAACCAGGGGTTTCTTCGTGTTTAGACGTACGCACGCCAGCAATAGTGCCATCGCTTAATACCGCTGTTAATAAGTTAATATCGCCACTGTAGCCGTTTGGCGTAACATGCCTAATAACAACAGCGACTGGTTTATTGTTTTTACGAGCACGGTAAATTACTTGGTTTGCGTGTGGGCCTAGTTTTTCGTCAGTAATAATTACGCAATCTTGTGATAATTGATTGTCGTACGATTTTGGGTCGAGCACTTCTTGTAGCTGCGCAGTAAGTTGCAGTTGTTCTTGCTCTGCAATTTTATCGGCAGTAAGCGCGTTGATAGAGGCAACTAAGCCTGTTGTTGCTAATGCAAACGCAGTTAAAATAGCACCATTTTTAGCCATTGACGAAATGATCATTTTACTGCTCCATGGCCATAAGTACGTGGCTGTGTGTAGTAGTCTATTAGCGGCACTGCAATATTAATCAGTAATACGCTAAATGCGATGGCATCAGGAAAACCACCAAAGGTACGAATTAAATAAATTAGTAAGCCAATTAGCGCGCCATAAATTAAGCGCCCTTTGTTAGTTGTTGCTGCAGAGACCGGATCGGTTGCTATGAAAAAGGCTCCCATCATAGTGGCACCACTTAATAAGTGAAATAGGGTGCCCGGCTCTGTGCCTGGTGATGCGATATAACCAATAGCACTACATACAGCTAAAGTTACGATAAAACTAACAGGAATATGCCAGTTAATAATTTTTG
Source organism: Pseudoalteromonas sp. TAE79 (assembly GCF_000498015.1). Classification (NCBI taxonomy): domain Bacteria; kingdom Pseudomonadati; phylum Pseudomonadota; class Gammaproteobacteria; order Alteromonadales; family Pseudoalteromonadaceae; genus Pseudoalteromonas; species Pseudoalteromonas sp. TAE79. The sequence continues at coordinate 964 of NZ_AUTL01000189.1, read as the reverse complement.
CTTTTAATAAGTATAAACCACCGGCTAAAAAGCCTAAGTTAACCCAGGCCCAACCAAGGCCAGCCCATTCGTTAAATATTGGCTTTTGCATGCTTTCGGTAACGGTTAAACCGTGGGCTATGTCTGTCTTAACAGTATCCAGCGGTGTTGCCATTGTTAGGCCATCAACCCCTGCACGTACTTGATCTAGGCTAAACCCAGAGGCCGTAAAATCGGTGAATATTAGCCTTAGCTGATCAGCAAAGCCTATTGGTGTATTTATTAAATCAGTGACAGGCAACCATGCGGTCATTTGTACCGGAAACGAAACTAAAAGCAGTACATAAGCCGCCATTGCTGGATTGAATAAGTTAAACCCAAGGCCGCCATAAAGCTGTTTAACTATAACGATAGAAAATAAACAGCCAATAATGATTATCCACCAAGGCGCAAGTGGTGGAATACTCAGTGCCAATAACACGGCAGTAAGCCACGCACTGCCATCACTTAATGCAGGCCAAACAGGGCGCTTTCGTATTAGCATTATTGCAGCTTCAAATACGCTTACAGCAACAAGCGCGAGCACCAGTTGAATAAGTACACCTGTTCCAAAAAAGAAAACTTGAGCAATTAGCCCAGGAATACACGCAGCAATAACGCTAAGCATTAATCGCGTTAACGATTTATGGCTGTGATTATGCGGCGAACTGGTCATGGTTAATTTCATGACTGATTATTTCCTTCTTTTTGTAACTTTTTAGCTTTTGCTCTCGCAATTGCAGCAGCCACGGCGGCTTTTTTCTTATCGTCGGCTGATTTAGGTTTATCTGCGTTAATAAGATCTGATGAGTCATCGGTGTTACTTTCTGCACTCTTAGGTGCTGCGCTATCAACTTGTAGCTCTTGGGGCTGAGTTTGTTCGGTATCTTCTAGTGCTTTAGCCGCTTTTTTAGCTTTAGCACGAGCTATGGCCGCAGCTACCGCT
>NZ_AUTL01000188.1:0-5847 GCF_000498015.1 Pseudoalteromonas sp. TAE79 | reverse complement strand
ATATGGCGGTCTTCAACATGCGGGGCACTAACTATTTCAGATAAAAATGTTTCGGCCGCTGCATCACCATGTAATACACAGTTTTCGCCACCTTCTTCGTAATTTAATACCAATTGCACGGCAATACGTGCTTTATTGGGCCAATTTGCATGGGGTACATCTGGGCCATAACCAATTAAATCGCGCGGGTAGTTTTTAAATTGCTCGCTCATGTTATTGCTCCTTTTTAAGTGCTATGAGCCAAGAGCCTAGCGTTTCACGCTCTGCATCAGTCATGTTGGTCATATTAGCCAATGGCATGTCTTTGGTTATAACCGCACGGGTATGAATAAGCGTACTGGCTTTTTTTACATCATTAATAGAGTCGAGCTTAAAGCCAAGTGGCGCTGCTTGAAAAAGCTTTGATGTAGGTGTTTCACTGTGGCACTGGGTACAGTGCTTGCTGATTATATCCCACGCTTGTGCGTCGGTAATACTTGCTTGTAAAGGCGCGCTTTCGCCTGCATTTGTTGGTGTACTGGGCCAAGGTGCTATTGCTAGCATAAGGGCAAAAAAGGCGGCGATACCGCTTACAAGTACTGAGGGTTTATTAATGCCTTGGTGCTTTAAGTTAAAGTAATGGCGTATCCACATACCAATACCAAACAGCGCAATTAAAATAAGCCAGCCAAAGTTGTGGCTATATGTGTAAGGAAAGTGATTGCTAAGCATTATAAATACTACAGGTAATGTGGCGTAGTTATTATGAATAGAACACAGCTTTGCCTTTAAACCTGGCGCTGAATCAGGGATTCTACCAGCTTCTACTTCACTTACCATGTAGCGTTGGCCTGGCATAATAATGTGATACACATTACCCACCATACACGTGCCAATAAGTGCACCTACATGAATATACACAGCGCGGTCGCTAAATAATTGATCAACCCCAAAAGTCCACAGAGCTAATAAACCAATAACTACAGCAATAAACACTTTGCCGTTTTCGACCAGTGGGGTTTTACACAATAAACGATAAACACCATAGCCTAAGCCAATAAAACCAAGTGATGCGCCAATAGCGGCAAATTTACTTAGCTCACTTTTGCTGTTATCAATTAAATACACATCGGCGCCAACATAATAAAGTAAGCTAAATAGTAATATACCGGTGATCCACGTTGTGTAGGCTTCCCACTTAAACCAATGCAGGGTGTGAGGCATTTGTTCAGGGCCATTTTGATACTTAGCCACTTCGTAAAAGCCACCACCATGCACGGCCCATAAATCGCCTTTTATGCCTTTATCTATTTTCCATTGCGGTGGTGTTTGTAGGTTGTTATCAAGCCATGCAAAATAAAATGAAGCGCCAATCCATGCTATACCAGCAATAACATGAAAATAACGCAGTACTAAATGAGCAAGCTCAAATAAATAGTTTTCCATAACGGTTAAGCCTCTTCTAATACCGGTGAGCGGGTGTCTGAAAATTGATTGTTATCATCGCGCTTATACACACTTTTACCCATAATGTAGGTCTGCTCAACGCAGCGGTCGTCGCCTAACATCATCATTGCAAATAATTTTTCATGCAGGGTTTTGGCATGCTGTATCCTAAATTTTAAAAATGGGGTTGCTGAACAATCCATTACAATAAAATCGGCTTCACAACCGGCTTCAAAATTACCAATTGTTCCTTCTAAATCGAGCGCTCTAGCACCGCCGAGTGTTGCTAAATACAGCCCTTTAAATGCTGAAAACTTTTGACCTTGTAATTGCTGAATTTTATAAGCTTCGTTACCTGTTTGTAACATAGAAAAGCTTGTTCCTGCGCCTACATCGGTACCCATGCCTACGTTTATACCGTGCTCTTCACAGGCTTTTAAATTTAAAAGTCCTGATCCTAAAAATAGGTTTGAGGTAGGGCAGTGCGATATTGCCGCATTGTTATCTGCAAGGCAGCATAGCTCGCGCTCAGATAAATGAATACTATGGGCAAATACTGAGCGTTTACGTACCATTTTTGCTTGCTCGTACACGCCTAAGTAATCATCAAACTCTGGAAATAGCCCTTTTACCCATTCGCACTCGTCTTTGTTTTCAGATAAGTGTGTATGCAGGTAGGTGTCTGGGTATTCTTCAAGCAACTGAGTACATTTTTGAAGTTGCTCAGGGGTTGATGTAGGAGCAAAGCGTGGTGTAACTGCGTAGCTTAACCTATCAACATTGTGCCATTTTTCGATGAGGGCTTTAGATTCGTCATAGCTTGTTTGCGCGCAATCAGATAAGTCGTCAGGGCAGTTACGATCCATCATTACTTTACCGGCAATCATGCGTAAATTGCGTTTTTGTGATTCTTTAAAAAACGCATCAACCGATTGCGGATGCACAGTGCCAAATACAAGGGCAGTGGTTGTGCCGTTGCGCAGTAGCTCGTCTAAAAAGCGATTAGATATCTCTTTTGAATAATGCTTACACGTGAACTTTTTCTCTGTCGGAAACGCGTATTCGGTGAGCCAACTTAAAAGCTGCTCGCCGTACGCACCCACCATTTCGGTTTGTGGTAAGTGTATGTGGGTGTCTATCATGCCTGGCATAACGAGTTTGCCATCGTGGCGGATAATATGCGCTGATTTATCAATTGTAGGTAATATGTCTTGCTCATAGCCAAGTTTAACTACTTTGCCGTGCTTGATAACTAATGCGCCCTTTTCAAAAAAACGATAGGCGTTTTCGCCAACAATGGCAGGGTCGTCAACAAAGTCGAGTATATCGGCACAAACTACTGTTAAGTCATTATTGTTTTGTGTGCTCATAGTTAGCTACCTCTGTATGTAGAGTAGCCAAACGGGCTAAGCAACAATGGGATATGATGATGTTTAGTATCTTGTAATCTAAACGTTATTTGCGCCTCTGGGTAAAACGCAGGGGTAGGTTGGTTTTGGTAATAACTATCTAAATCAAATACTAGCTTATAAGTTGCAAATTCTACTTCTGTATTTAGCCAGTCGGTAATACGCCCATCGGAATCTGTTTTGCCTTGGGTTAGTTGTACCCATTCGTTATTTGTAAGTTTAAATAGCTTAACAGCAACGTTTGCTGCTGGTTTTCCGGTGCTGGTATCAAGTATATGGGTGGTTATAGGGCTTTTGCTCATAGCAGTGACTCCAATCTTATTTTTGTTATTTTGGCTTGTTCGNCCCGCGGCTATATTTAGCTCTGTACTGCGGGTGTTGTGTATGCGCTGCTCTATGAGTTCGAGCATTTGTTCGGCCGTTTTACCGGTGGCGCACACAATAAAAATAAAGCCAAACTTGTTCAGGTACTCTTTATTGAGGGCAATCATTTTGGTAAGTACGGCTTCGTTTGCTTTGCTCATACCCGATTGCTCATGCCCCGCTTTTTGTGCGGTAGCAGCGTATTTTTTGCTAAGGGTTGATAAGTCGCCTATTTGCGGGTGGCCTTCAAAGGCAGCTAAATAGTCGCTTTCGCCAAGGTTATCCCATGTGCTTTGTGCGCATTCAAACAGCTGCTGAGCACTTTTAAATGGCATTGCTTTTACCATGCCCGCCACCCAGTTAGGGGCCGCGCAGCAATGCTCAAGTGCTTGTTTTACTTGTGCATCATTTAGCGTATTTATTTGTAAACTACTCATGCGCCTACTTCCTCTTGCGTGGTGCTAATTAATGCATTTTTTAGTGTGCGCCATTGCAAGCCTTGGCGTTTTGGCTCTTGGGTTTGCATAGCCTGATAAAGGCCAATTAGCTGTCCACTAATCGAAATAGCCACTTCCATTGGTAATTTGCCCGAAATGTTATTAAGCCCAACAGGGCAGGTCATTTGCTGTATTTGATCGGCTGTAAAATCGCGCTGTGCTAGGCGTTGTTTAAAACGTTTTGCTTTAGTGTCAGAGCCAATAACGCCCAGCCAATTGGCATCAGCGCGTTTAATAATGGCTTGGGTGAGTGCAAAGTCGAGCTGGTGGTTATGGGTAAGTATTAAGTAGTTGTTAGCTTTAGGCGCACGCTTTACTTGTTCTGTTGGCTCTTCATCAATCACTTTTACTACATTAGTTGGCATAGCCTGTGGGAATACATCTGCGCGGCTATCTATCCAGCGTATGCGAATAGGCAGTTGTGCCAATATACCAATAAGCGCTTGTGCTACGTGGCCTGCGCCGTAAATATCTAAAGTAAAGCGCTCGCATTGCATGCATTCAAGCATAACGGTGGCAGCCCCGCCGCAGCACTGGCCTAAATTTGCACCTAGGTTAAATTGCTCAATTACTTGGGCGGCTTCGCCTTTGGCAAGTAGTTCGCGGGCTTTTTCTATTACTACGTATTCAAGGTGGCCACCGCCAAGAGTGTCGTAAATATGCTCGCCGCTTATTACCATTTTAGAGCCTGTGCCGCGAGGGGTTGAGCCATTTGTGCCAAGTACCGTGGCAATTACATAATTAGTGCCGCTTTGTTCGTGCTCGTTTATAGCCTGCGCCCAGTTTTGCGTATGAAAACCCTGAAACGACTCATTTAAATTAGCCATGTTGATGCTCCTTAAACCAGCTAGCGGTTTGCTCAATTGCACTCAATACTCGCTCTGGGGTTGCGGGTGTATCCAGTGGGGCTGTGTATTTGTAATCAGCCACACTGCTTATTGCATTACGAATGGCGCTCCATGCACTAAAGGCCAGCATGAATGGCGGCTCGCCTACGGCTTTTGATCTAAACACGGTGGTTTCTGGATTTGCTGAGTTATAAAGATTGACGTTAAATTCGGCAGGGGTATCGCCAATGGCTGGTATTTTGTAGTTGGCTGGGCCAAAGCTTGCAAGCTGGCCTTTATCATTCCATTGTAAGTCTTCGGTTGTTAGCCAGCCCATACCTTGCACAAAGGCGCCTTCAATTTGCCCTATATCAAGTGCTGGGTTAATTGAGCTGCCTACATCATGCAGTATATCAACGCGAGTTACCGTGTTTTCGCCAGTTAGGGTATCTACTTCTACTTCGCTGAGTGCTACGCCGTGAGCGTAGTAAAAAAATGGGCGGCCTTCACCTTTGGCTCTATCGTAATGAATTTTTGGTGTGGCGTAATAACCGGTAGATGAAAGCGATATACGATTCATGTAAGCAAGATTTGCAAGTTCGCTAAAGCTAATTTCCCCTTTACTAAAAGTAATGAGGTTATCTTTAAATGTAATACTTTGGCTGTCTACTTCAAAGTGCTCGGTAATAAAGTTTATTAAGCGCTCTTTTATTGTGTTTACTGCATTTAGCGCCGCCATACCGTTTAAGTCGGTACCGCTTGAAGCCGCTGTTGGCGAGGTGTTTGGTACTTTGTCGGTACGCGTAGCGCTAATACTTACCGCGTCAAAATCGACCCCAAAGCCATGGGCTACAATTTGCGCAATTTTGGTGTTTAACCCCTGGCCCATTTCGGTGCCGCCATGGTTTAAATGTATAGAGCCATCGCTGTATACATGCACTAATGCACCGGCTTGGTTTAAGTGTTGTACCGTAAACGAAATACCGTATTTAACCGGCGTCATCGCAAGGCCTTTTTTGATAATAGGTGACGATGCGTTGAATGCTTTAATAGCATTTTTACGTGCCCAGTAGTCACCTGACTCTTCAAGCTGGTTTATCATATCTTTTAAAATATGTTGCTCTACGGTTTGATGGTACGGCGTGGTATCGCGGCCTTTTTTATATAAATTGAGTTTTCTAATTTCAAGCGGATCTTTACCTAATTTGGCGGCTATATCGTCCATTATTAGCTCGCCCATAATCATTCCTTGCGGGCCACCAAATCCTCTAAATGCGGTATGGCTTACGGTATTTACTTTACAGCGATTACCCTTAATTGTGGCGG
>NZ_AUTL01000187.1:0-4713 GCF_000498015.1 Pseudoalteromonas sp. TAE79 | reverse complement strand
ATGAGTGTATCTGCGCATGCCAGAAAACAAGACCCTTCGCTTCCTGAGTGCTGGCAGGCCAGACTGGTTCTTTATCCTGAGCCAATGGGGCCTGGAAAAATAAAAGGTCTGCTGTGCTCTTTGGATGATAAACAGGCCTTTGGTGCACAGGCCATTCTTGATGTCTATTTCGAGCGCTGGGAAATTGAAAATAGCTATGGAGAAATAAAACACCAGATGCTTGAGGATAGTATTCTTTTGCGTAGTCAGACTGTGGATGGAGTCAATCAAGAGCTATGGGGTATATTGCTAGCCTACAATTTAATTCGAGTAGAGATAAGTCGAATAGCCAAAGAGGCTAAAGTCTCCCCGCTGAGAATTAGTTTTGTCATGGCTTTGCGGGATATACAGGATGAAATACTCTGGTGTGCCATCGCTTCGCCAGGTTCAATTCCAAAGAAATTAAGGGCAATGCGAGAACGAGTGAAACGTTATATTCTTCCAGAAAAAAGAAAACGGCCCAAAAGTAGGACCGTTCGAATTTCAAAAACTCGGTACACCATTAAGTCAAAGCATGCTTAACTGAATGGTGTTAGCTCTTGGGCGGCTTTTAATAAAAACACAGGTGTTTCTATTTTAGGTTAACATGTAAAACAATCCCTTCTTCCTACTCCATTTTATTAAATCCAATAAAGGACATATGTCCTTAATATTAGAATTTTGCATCTAAATAGTGATAAAAACACGTGATTTTGTAGTTAAATGTTGCAAAAAAGTTTCTAATTATGTCTATATTTATGCAGTAAAATTGTCACACAATGGTATAATCTTAATCGTTCGTTCAGCCTTATAACATCGTTTTTGTACTCTCGGTAATAAGGTCCGCGCGCATGACGCAAGTCGCGAAAAATTGAACGAGCCCGCAATGAATACATTGCGCAACACAAAAAACCGTTGAACAAGAGTGCACAAAAAAGGTTAAACCCAACATGAAAGCAATGAAAAGATCTACGTTAGCTACCCTAATCAATGCAACGTTGTTCTCTGCAGTAGCAGGTACTTCATTTTCTTCTTTAGCTGCTGAAGAAGAAACAGCTAAAAAAAGTAATCAACTAGAAGTTATTCAAGTAACAGCTCGTAAACGTGTAGAAAACGCTCAAGAAGTACCAGTAGCAGTATCTGCACTACAAGGTGATAACCTTGATGCGTATAGCTCAGCTGGTATGGATATTCGTTTTTTAAATGCGAAAATTCCAAGTTTATCTATTGAGTCTTCATTTGGTCGTTCATTCCCACGCTTTTACGTTCGTGGTTTAGGTAATACCGATTTCGATTTGAATGCATCACAACCAGTATCACTTGTTGTTGATGAAGTAGTTCAAGAAAATGCAATTTTAAAAGGCTTCCCAGTATTTGATGTTGAACGCGTAGAAGTATTACGTGGACCACAGGGAACTTTATTTGGACGTAACACGCCAGCTGGCCTTGTTAAGTTTGATACTGTTAAACCAAGCCAAGAATTTGATGGTTATGGCTCTGTTTCATACGGTAGCCGTGGCGCTGTAGACACAAGTGGTGCTGTAGGTGGTGCTTTAACTGACCGTTTATCTGCTCGTGTTTCATTATTATGGCAAGATAAAGACGATTACATTGATAACCAAGCGCCAGGCTTTGAAGCTAAAGACGAGCAAGGTGGTTACACTGAAAAAGCGGCACGTGTTCAGTTTTTATATGAAGGCGATGATTTTACTGCTTTATTAAACTATCACACACGTGACTTAGATGGCTCACCAATTGCCTTTCGTGCGAATGTAATTAAAACGGGTACTAATGAGCTAGTAGATAACTACGAAAGTGATGTTGTTTATCAAGATGCGGCATCTCGCTCTACTCAACAAGTAGAATCTGAAGGCGCGAGCTTAAAGCTTGAGTGGGAACTTAAAAACCACACCATCACTTCAATTTCTGCATGGGAAAGTGCTGAAATATATTCGCGCGCTGATATTGACGGCGGTTACGGCGGCTTCTCAATAGATGACGTTCCAGTTGCTATGGGACCTGGTTTTATTCCTTTCTCTTCAGAAAGTGCTGATGGTATTCCAGATCACGACCAGTTAACGCAAGAACTACGTTTATCTAGTAACTTTGATGGTGACTTAAATTATCAAGTAGGTGTATTTTACTTTGATGAAGAGCTGACAATTGAAAACTTTAATTATAACACCGCTGATAATGGTGTGTTAAATGGTTATGTTGAGCAGCAACAAGATACAACTGCTTGGGCAGTATTTGGCTCTGTTGATTATGTCGTATCTGATGATTTAAAAGTAACAGCGGGTCTTCGTTATTCAGATGATGACAAAGATTTTGTAGCTGATCGTACACTTAGCCCAACTGGCGCTGGTCCAAAAATTATTCCTGAAAACGTAAGCGATAGCCATGTAAGCTGGGATTTATCTGCAAACTACAAAGTAAACGATGATGTTAACTGGTACGGACGTGTAGCAAACACATTCCGTGCACCAAGTTTGCAAGGGCGTATTTTGTTTAATGAAGAAGTAACAATAGCTGATTCTGAAACTGTAACATCGTACGAAACAGGTATTAAATCAGACGTGTTAGATGGACAAGGTCGCGTTAATGCAACTGTATTTTATTACACAATGGATGACCAGCAACTTACCGCTGTAGGTGGTGATACAAACTCTAGTAGCTTAATCAATGCAGACAAAACAACAGGCTACGGCTTCGAGCTAGACACACAGTGGGTACTAAGTGATGAGTTTAATGCAACATTTAACTTAAGCTACAATAAAACCGAAATAAAAGATGACAGTATTTCAATACCAGTACCTGACCGTGTTACATTAAACGTGACTGATCCAATTAATAATTCAGGCTTTGCAATACTTGATGGTAACAGCTTACCGCATGCGCCTGAGTGGATCTCTAACTTTACGCTTCGCTACACTAAAGAACTTGCCGATGGTAACTTCTTCGCAAGCGGTGATATTTCTTATCGCAGTAAAATCAATATGTTCCTTTACGAATCAGTAGAGTTTGAAGGTAAAGAGCTTATTGAAACAGGTCTTCGTACAGGTTACACATGGTCTGAAGGCGATTACGAATACGAAGTTGCTGCGTTTGTTCGTAACTTATTTGACGAGCAACAAGTTATTGGCGCTGTAGACTTTAATAACAATACAGGTATTGTTAACGAAGAGCGTTATGTTGGTGCTGAATTTAAAGTTAACTTCTTCTAAAGATAACCTTAAATTATATTAATTTTTAAAAGCCTGCCTTGTGCATAATGTCAGTCAGTTAACACTGACTGGCTTTTTTTTATAGGGATATTTAGATGGTTTCTTTTTCACACATCGTGGAAAGCTGCGCTCATGATGCCTTGTTGGTAACTGAAATAGCGTCAGCGTTTCTAATAAATGCTCATAGCGTTTTGGTAAATTTCCCGGACTTGTCAGTGGGATAGTTAACAGAAATACATTGATATGTCTTGAACAATGAGAAAAACTCAGTTGATTTGGCCATACTTCCAGTAACTCTGCTGCCTCACGCATGGCTATTCTTATAATATTGTAGGCAATTAGTAACCCCCACAATTCTTGCCTTATCATATCCGGCCTTTTTGAGCGTAGGATATAGTTTGAGTGCAACATTGTTTGTTTTATTTCTCGATATCCTATTTCTATTTCCCAGCGATGCATGTACAAATCAGCGATTTCTTTTGATGGGTAACGCATTACATCAAGCATTGATGTAAGAATCTGATACTGCTTATTATTATGCGTGTAAGTAAGCAGCCGAGCTTCTATAAACTCTGGCAAGTCAGTAAACTTTTTTCGCGCTTGTGGCGATGTTTTAAGACGCACTAACTGGTCATTTTTACTCATTTTCTTTATGGTATCAACGGTTAAGCCTTTTCTGACAGGTATCATCCAGTGCCTTTCAGTCCCTGCTTGGTGCCAACGATGCAAAAGCCCTAATGAATAATAACCGCGATCAAATAAGGTTAATGAGTTATCCGGTGTACCTTCAATGAGCTCTTCAGCGAGTGTCATTTCTCCTTGATGTTGCCCGTTAAAAGTACAATTAATGAGTTGATGGCTCGTTAGCTCCATGTGGCATACCATCCGAATTTGCGGATAGGTATTTTCACCATACTGGGTTGAGCCACACCCAAATACGTCTTTATTCTCTGGCGTATCATGTGTACGAAAAACAACGCCATCAACTGCTAATAGATTTAAGCCACAAAATGTATCGAAGTGGGCATGATTATAATGCCGTGACGCCATCATCTTGAAGACCTGCTCGACAGCATCTTCACCTAAGCGTTGTCTCGCTTGAACCATGGCACTAGGGGCAACTAGTTTCCCTTTACCTGGTAAGGCGATGTCCATTTTAGAGGCTATATCCCAAACAGATTCATGACGAAATAAACTCATACCAATCACAGACCAAACGACAGCATCGAGTGGTAGGCGACGTTTACGAACGGTGGCGACACCCGATTTTTCAAAAGCTTGGTTAAGTAATTCGGGATCTAAGATGCCAGATAAGTTATCAAGCGTTGTAAATTCATCAGCAGATGAGAAGGTGGTTGAAAGAGCTGTTTGAATATCCATAAAAAAACCGTAATTAGCGAAACTAATTACGGATTATTCACGATCATTTAGATCGGTCAACCGATCAATTAACCTTAACTGATCGGCATTA
>NZ_AUTL01000186.1:0-2270 GCF_000498015.1 Pseudoalteromonas sp. TAE79 | reverse complement strand
CTATCTACAGACGGTTTAATTTATGGTCCAAAAAAGGGATTTTGAATGAACTGTTTCGCGCATTATCTCGTGATGCGGACATGGATTGGGTCTTCATTGATGGCAGTATTGTCAGGGCTCATCAACATAGTTGCGGTGCAAGAACTGCTGACAATGAATCAATTGGAAAGAGCCGAGGTGGAAATTCTACGAAAATTCATCTTGCAGTCGATAGCGGAGGGTTGCCTGTTTATTATGAATTATCCTGTGGAAATACGCATGATATCGTCCATGCAGAGTCACTCGTAGCTAATTGCCCAACAAGTAATATGGTTGTCGCAGATAAAGGCTACGACAGTGAAAAACTGAGAGCGTTTGTTCGTGATAATAACGCTACACCCGTTATTCCACGTAAGGGCAACAGTTTAGTAGGCAATGAAGATATTGACTGGTGCATGTACAAATATCGGCACTTGGTTGAGAATGCATTTGGCCGTATTAAGCAATATAGAGGGATAGCCACGCGGTATGAAAAGCTTGAACGAAATTATCATTCAATGCTCGCTTTAGCATTTACTATGATGTGGCTACCAATGTGGGCTGATTGATATATGTACTACAAAGATCAACAGCCCCTAGTATCTAGGCCAAATGAGTGTGGATTATAAATATACCGCTGGCTAGCTTCTCAATACCCCTCTTCCATCAGCAGATTACTTGGACTCTGAGCGAGCACATTACTTTTTAATGCGGGCATAATGATTTCCCCTTTAGTTTATTAGCTATAAATTAGTACGAAATACAAACCACAAATTATCTAGCATTGCTTTAAGATGAATAAAGGCCAAAAAACCGACTTAATGTCTAATGCCGATCAGTTAAGGTTAATTGATCGGTTGACCGATCTAAATGATCGTGAATAATCCGTAATTAGTTTCGCTAATTACGGTTTTTTTATGGATATTCAAACAGCTCTTTCAACCACCTTCTCATCTGCTGATGAATTTACAACGCTTGATAACTTATCTGGCATCTTAGATCCCGAATTACTTAACCAAGCTTTTGAAAAATCGGGTGTCGCCACCGTTCGTAAACGTCGCCTACCACTCGATGCTGTCGTTTGGTCTGTGATTGGTATGAGTTTATTTCGTCATGAATCTGTTTGGGATATAGCCTCTAAAATGGACATCGCCTTACCAGGTAAAGGGAAACTAGTTGCCCCTAGTGCCATGGTTCAAGCGAGACAACGCTTAGGTGAAGATGCTGTCGAGCAGGTCTTCAAGATGATGGCGTCACGGCATTATAATCATGCCCACTTCGATACATTTTGTGGCTTAAATCTATTAGCAGTTGATGGCGTTGTTTTTCGTACACATGATACGCCAGAGAATAAAGACGTATTTGGGTGTGGCTCAACCCAGTATGGTGAAAATACCTATCCGCAAATTCGGATGGTATGCCACATGGAGCTAACGAGCCATCAACTCATTAATTGTACTTTTAACGGGCAACATCAAGGAGAAATGACACTCGCTGAAGAGCTCATTGAAGGTACACCGGATAACTCATTAACCTTATTTGATCGCGGTTATTATTCATTAGGGCTTTTGCATCGTTGGCACCAAGCAGGGACTGAAAGGCACTGGATGATACCTGTCAGAAAAGGCTTAACCGTTGATACCATAAAGAAAATGAGTAAAAATGACCAGTTAGTGCGTCTTAAAACATCGCCACAAGCGCGAAAAAAGTTTACTGACTTGCCAGAGTTTATAGAAGCTCGGCTGCTTACTTACACGCATAATAATAAGCAGTATCAGATTCTTACATCAATGCTTGATGTAATGCGTTACCCATCAAAAGAAATCGCTGATTTGTACATGCATCGCTGGGAAATAGAAATAGGATATCGAGAAATAAAACAAACAATGTTGCACTCAAACTATATCCTACGCTCAAAAAGGCCGGATATGATAAGGCAAGAATTGTGGGGGTTACTAATTGCCTACAATATTATAAGAATAGCCATGCGTGAGGCAGCAGAGTTACTGGAAGTATGGCCAAATCAACTGAGTTTTTCTCATTGTTCAAGACATATCAATGTATTTCTGTTAACTATCCCACTGACAAGTCCGGGAAATTTACCAAAACGCTATGAGCATTTATTAGAAACGCTGACGCTATTTCAGTTACCAACAAGGCATCATGAGCGCAGCTTTCCACGATGTGTGAAAAAGAAACCATCTAAATATCCCTATAAAAAAAAGCCAGTCAGTGTTAACTGACTGACATTA
>NZ_AUTL01000185.1:0-8342 GCF_000498015.1 Pseudoalteromonas sp. TAE79 | reverse complement strand
GTATTGTGGCTGCCAATAAATGCATCACAATTAGTAACCAACGCGCCATGTAACGATAGATCGAGTAATTTACACGGATACTGTTGGCTATCAAAACATAACAGAGCGTTAGTTGAAAATAGCACACGAGAAAACTGTCGACGATTTTGCATAACCTAATTTAGCCTTACTGTTTTTATAATAAATTAAGCATAGCGGGTAATTCTCTACATGCTAGCAGGATATGCTCCTGTAATGCTGGTGGCATAAAAAAGCCCTGCAAAGTGCAGGGCTTAAGTTATACAAACATAAAATTAACCAATATTTTTAGCCAATTTTTTTGTATTTAATACGTTTAGGTTGAGTTGCCTCAGCGCCTAGGGTCTTTTTAAGCCACTCTTCATATTCAGTGTAGTTACCATCAAAGAAGTTAATTTGACCTTCATCGCGGTAATCTAAAATATGTGTAGCAATACGGTCAAGAAACCAACGGTCATGCGAGATACACATTACACAACCTGGGAACTCTAAAATAGCGTTCTCCAGTGCACGTAGTGTTTCAACGTCCAAGTCATTGGTTGGCTCATCGAGTAGTAACACATTGCCGCCAGCTTTTAATAACTTAGCAAGGTGTAAGCGGTTACGCTCACCACCTGATAGGTCTTTAACAAACTTTTGCTGATCGTTACCTTTAAAGTTAAAGCGACTTACATATGCTCGGCTTGGGAACTCAAAGTTACCAATTTTCAGTACGTCTTGTCCGTCTGATATTTCTTGAAAAACAGTTTTGCTTTCGTCCATACCGTCGCGGAACTGATCAACAGTCGCAAGGTGTACTGTTTCGCCAACGCTGATGCTACCGCTGTCTTGCGTTTGCTCACCGCTTATCATTTTAAACAGTGTTGATTTACCCGCGCCATTCGCACCAATAATGCCCACAATGGCACCTTTTGGCATGCTAAAGCTTAAGTCATCAATTAAAACACGATCGCCAAAACTCTTACGAAGATTAGTTACTTCAAGTACTTGGTCACCTAAACGCGGGCCAGGTGGAATAAACATCTCGTTAGTTTCGTTACGTTTTTGGTAATCAGACTGCTGCATTTCAGTAAACTGAGCCATACGTGCTTTTGACTTAGCTTGACGACCTTTAGGGTTTGAACGAACCCATTCAAGTTCTTGCGCAATTGATTTTTGACGTGCTTTTTCAGATTTTTGTTCTTGCTGTAAGCGCGCATCTTTTTGTTCAAGCCAAGAAGAGTAGTTACCTTCCCATGGAATACCTTCACCACGGTCAAGCTCTAATATCCAGCCAGCTACATTATCAAGGAAGTAACGGTCATGCGTTACTGCCACAACAGTGCCTTCGTAATCGTGTAAGAAGCGCTCTAACCATGCAACCGACTCAGCATCCAAGTGGTTAGTAGGTTCATCAAGAATAAGCATGTCTGGTTTTTCAAGTAATAATCGACATATAGCAACACGGCGACGCTCACCACCTGAAAGGTGCTCAATTTTAGCATCCCACTCTGGCAGGCGAAGTGCATCAGCTGCACGTTCTAAAACGTTGTCGATGTTATGACCATCGTGCGCTTGAATAACAGCTTCAAGCTCGCCTTGCTCTTTTGCAAGTGCGTCAAAGTCAGCATCTTCCATGGCGTATTCGTTATACACTTCGTCAAGACGTTTAAGTGCGTGTTTAACTTCGCCAACAGCTTCTTCAACAGTTTCACGCACTGTTTTGCTTTCGTCTAAAACAGGTTCTTGCGGTAAATAACCAATTTTAGTACCAGGCTGAGGATGCGCATCACCTTCAAAATCTTGGTCAACACCGGCCATAATACGTAGTAACGTAGATTTACCAGAACCGTTTAAACCAAGTACACCAATTTTAGCGCCAGGAAAAAAGTGCAACGAAATATCTTTTAAGATAGTGCGCTTAGGTGGCACAACCTTAGATACTCGACTCATCGAGAATATAAATTTATCAGGTAAAACCATGGAGGAAAGCCTTCAAATAATAATAAAAATTTCAATGTTGTATTGTAGTGGCTGACGGGTGAAACAGTCAACGAATGGCGGGTTTTAAAGCACCAAAGCATGCTTGTAAGTAAAATATAAAATCATGAATAAATTTCATTTGGACATCTATACATCTAGAGGTTGATATTTTTTACTTTCAGTTCATAATTAAGCCTCGGTTTTTATGAGCAGGAGTAAAGTATGCCAATTACAGTAAAAGACGAGTTGCCGGCAATTGCACGTTTACGTCAAGAAAACGTATTTGTAATGCCAAAAAGTCGTGCAAAAACGCAAGAAATACGCCCAATGCGTTTGGCTATTTTAAACTTAATGCCTAATAAAGTAGAAACCGAAGTTCAGTTTATTCGCTTACTTGCCAATTCGCCTTTGCAAGTAAACGTAGAGCTACTGCGCCTCGACACTCACCGCAGTAGCAGCAATTCAGAAGAGCACCTTGATACCTTTTACCGTTATTTTTCTGAGGTTAAAGACAACAATTACGATGCATTAATAGTAACTGGTGCGCCACTTGCCCATTTAGAATACGACGATGTAGCGTATTGGGATGAGCTAAAGGTCATTATTGATTGGGCTGAGCAACACGTTACCTCTACGTTATTTTCGTGTTGGGCAGCGCATGCAGCGTTATATCACCGTTACAATTTAAAACGCGATTTAAAAGACGATAAACTGTGTGGCGTATTTACTCACCAGTGTTATTTTGATCACGGTGCACTGACTCGCGGATTCGACGATACCTTTTTAGTACCACACTCACGCTACGGCCATATTGATATAAATAAAATAAACGCCTGTGAAGAACTCGTTGTACTGGCTGGTTCTGAGCGAGTAGGGGCTTACTTACTTAAAAATAAATCAGGTAGCCAAGTGTTTATAACCGGCCACCCAGAGTACGACGCCGACTCGCTAAAAGCAGAATACGAGCGCGATTGTAAAAAGAGCCCTAATGCACCAAAACCCGAAAATTACTTTCCGGATGACGATGCAACCAAACAACCTTCAAAAACGTGGCAAAGCCATGCTTTTTTACTTTTTTCGAACTGGTTAAATTACTACGTGTACCAAACCACACCGTATGATATTAATTTAGTTAGCCAAGACGTGAGGACTAACAACTATGCCGAATAACGCGCCTACAAATAATAAGCAAGCCGAAATAAGTGCCGCATTAAAAGAACGCATTTTAATTTTAGATGGCGCTATGGGCACCATGATCCAAGATCATAAGCTAGAAGAAGAAGACTATCGCGGAGAGCGTTTTAAAGACTGGCATGTATTAATTAAAGGCAATAACGATTTATTAAGCCTAACCAAGCCCGACTTAATCACTGATATTCATCGTGGCTTTTTATCAGCGGGCGCCGATATTATCGAAACCAACACGTTTAACTCGACCACTATTTCGATGGAAGATTACGACATGGCAAACCTAAGCCGTGAAATAAACCTAGAGTCGGCTAAATTAGCACGCGCAATTTGCGATGAATTTACGGCTAAAACGCCAGAAAAACCACGCTATGTAGCCGGTGTTTTAGGGCCGACATCTAAAACGTGTTCAATTTCGCCAGATGTAAACGATCCGGGTTACCGAAATGTCACCTTTGATAAGCTAGTTACTGCGTATGTAGAGTCTACCCTTGCATTAATGGAAGGCGGCGCCGATTTAATACTAATCGAAACTATATTCGACACGCTTAATGCAAAAGCCGCCTCGTTTGGTGTAGAAGAAGCCTTTGAGCAAGCAGGGCGCACATTACCAGTTATGATCTCGGGCACTATTACCGACGCTTCAGGGCGTACGCTTTCTGGGCAAACAACCGAAGCATTTTATAACTCTATTCGCCATATTAAGCCTATTTCGATTGGTTTAAACTGCGCGCTTGGTCCTGATTTACTGCGCCAATATGTAGAAGAGCTTTCGCGCGTGTGCGAAACCTTTACGTCGGTACACCCTAATGCGGGCTTGCCTAATGAGTTTGGTGAATACGACTTAGAAGCGCCTGAAATGGCAGCCGAAATTATCGATTGGGGTAAATCGGGCTTTATTAATATAGTAGGTGGATGTTGTGGCACCACGCCTGCGCATATTCGTGCTTTTGCAAAAGGTCTAGCGGGCGTTAAACCACGCCAACTACCCGAGCTTGAAGTACGCATGCGTTTATCAGGCCTTGAAGCCTGTAACTTAAATTAAGGAGCCAACATGACCCAACAAATAGCAGTATTTACTAATGTCGGCGAACGTACCAATGTAACCGGTTCTGCCATGTTTAAACGTTTAATCATGGAAGAAGACTTTGAAGCTGCGCTAACAGTGGCCCGCGAACAAGTAGAAAATGGCGCACAGGTTATTGATATAAACATGGACGAAGCCATGTTGGACTCAAAAGCCGCTATGGTTAAGTTTTTAAACTTAATAGCCTCAGAGCCTGATATTTCACGCGTACCCATTATGGTCGACTCCTCTAAATGGGAAGTAATAGAAGCAGGCTTAAAGTGTATTCAAGGTAAGGCCATTGTTAACTCTATATCGCTAAAAGAGGGCGAAGAGCCGTTTATTCGCCAAGCTAAAATAATAAAACGCTTTGGTGCAGCTGCCGTTGTAATGGCGTTTGATACTGACGGACAAGCTGATACAGCAGACCGCAAATATGAAATATGTGCCCGCAGCTACAAAATATTAGTAGAAGATATTGGTTTTCCACCAGAAGATATTATATTCGACCCTAATATATTTGCCGTAGCCACCGGTATAGAAGAGCACGACAACTACGCAGTAGAATTTATTGAAGGCACACGCCGCATTAAACAAAACTTACCGCACTGTAAAGTGTCGGGCGGGGTGTCTAATGTATCGTTTTCATTTAGAGGTAATAACCCAGTACGTGAAGCTATTCACTCGGTATTTTTATACCACGCCATAAAAGCGGGTATGGATATGGGGATCGTAAATGCAGGGCAACTCGCCGTTTACGACGACATACCAGAAGAGCTTCGTAAAGCCGTTGAAGACGTAATACTTAACACAGACCCAGGTGCAGGCGAGCGTTTAGTAGAGCTTGCACCAAAATACTCTGGTATGGCACAAGCCGAGCGAGTAGAAGATTTAGAATGGCGCACATGGCCTGTTGAAAAACGCCTTGAGCACGCGCTTGTAAAAGGCATTACTACCTTTATAGATAAAGATACCGAAGAGTGCCGCGCTGCTGCCGATAAACCTATTCACGTAATTGAAGGGCCGTTAATGGACGGCATGAACGTAGTAGGTGATTTATTTGGCGCAGGTAAAATGTTTTTACCACAAGTGGTTAAATCGGCGCGCGTAATGAAACGAGCCGTAGCCTACTTAGACCCATTTATTGAAGCCGAAAAAGAAGAAGGTTCAACCAATGGTAAAATAGTGATGGCGACCGTAAAAGGCGACGTACACGACATAGGTAAAAACATTGTAGGCGTGGTACTGCAATGTAATAACTACGAAGTTATTGATTTAGGCGTAATGGTACCTGCCGATAAAATACTGCAAACCGCCATCGACGAAAAAGCCGATATTATTGGTTTATCGGGCTTAATTACCCCATCGCTTGACGAAATGGTACACGTAGCAAAAGAAATGAAACGCCGTGGTTTTGAACTGCCGCTACTCATTGGTGGTGCAACTACCTCTAAAGCGCACACCGCAGTAAAAATTGAGCCGCAATATGACAAAGGCGTAGTGTATGTAAGTAATGCCAGCCGTGCGGTAGGTGTAGTATCTAATTTATTATCAAAAGAGCATAAGCCTGGTTTTTTAGAAAAAACCCAAGCTGAATATGTAAAAGTACGCGAGCAACAAGCGCGTAAAAAACCTCGCTCTAAGCCTGTTACAATCCAGCGCGCACGCGATAACGCAGCACAACTCGATTGGGATAACTACACGCCACCAGTGCCTAAAAAGCTCGGCGTGATCGAGTTTAAAAACGTATCCATTGCCACTTTGCGTAAATACATAGATTGGACGCCATACTTTATGACGTGGTCAATCGCCGGTAAATACCCGCGCATAATGGACGATGAAGTAGTAGGCGAGCAAGCGCAAAGCTTATTTAAAGACGCTAACGATATGTTAGATGACCTTGAAAAAGCAGGTAGTTTGCAACCACTTGGCGTAATTGGTTTATTCCCTGCTAACCGCGTAGGGGACGACATAGAAATATACACCGACGAAACACGCAAAGAGTTATTAACGACCTCATGCCATTTACGTCAGCAAACCGAAAAAACCGACTTTGCTAACTACTGCCTAGCCGACTACATAGCACCCAAAGGCACACCAGACTATTTTGGCGCATTTGCAGTAACGGGTGGCCTAGAAGAAGACGACTTAGCAAATGCGTTTGACGCACAGCAAGATGACTACAACAAAATAATGGTAAAAGCGGTTGCCGACAGGCTCGCCGAAGCGTTTGCAGAATACCTACACGAAAAAGTACGTAAAGAGTATTGGGGTTTTGCACCAGACGAAAACCTAGCAAACGATGAGCTAATACGCGAAAACTACCAAGGTATTCGCCCAGCGCCAGGTTACCCAGCGTGCCCAGAGCACACCGAGAAAAAGAAAATTTGGCAGTTGCTCGATACCGAAAAGCGCATTGGTATGCAGCTAACTAGCTCGTATGCCATGTGGCCAGGTGCTGCTGTTTCAGGTTGGTACTTTTCACACCCTGAGGCTAAATACTACGCAGTAGCCGCTGTGCAAAAGGATCAGGTAGAAGACTACGCTAAGCGAACCAATATGACGCTTGAAGAAGCTGAAAGGTGGCTATCGCCTAATTTGGGGTATGATCCGGATTAATAGCGAAGCGGTCAGTTTTTAGTTGTGAGCTATCAGTAAAAGAAAAACGAGCCAAATAGGGCTTAATGCCGATCAGTTAAGGTTAATTGATCGGTTGACCGATCTAAATGATCGTGAATAATCCGTAATTAGTTTCGCTAATTACGGTTTTTTTATGGATATTCAAACAGCTCTTTCAACCACCTTCTCATCTGCTGATGAATTTACAACGCTTGATAACTTATCTGGCATCTTAGATCCCGAATTACTTAACCAAGCTTTTGAAAAATCGGGTGTCGCCACCGTTCGTAAACGTCGCCTACCACTCGATGCTGTCGTTTGGTCTGTGATTGGTATGAGTTTATTTCGTCATGAATCTGTTTGGGATATAGCCTCTAAAATGGACATCGCCTTACCAGGTAAAGGGAAACTAGTTGCCCCTAGTGCCATGGTTCAAGCGAGACAACGCTTAGGTGAAGATGCTGTCGAGCAGGTCTTCAAGATGATGGCGTCACGGCATTATAATCATGCCCACTTCGATACATTTTGTGGCTTAAATCTATTAGCAGTTGATGGCGTTGTTTTTCGTACACATGATACGCCAGAGAATAAAGACGTATTTGGGTGTGGCTCAACCCAGTATGGTGAAAATACCTATCCGCAAATTCGGATGGTATGCCACATGGAGCTAACGAGCCATCAACTCATTAATTGTACTTTTAACGGGCAACATCAAGGAGAAATGACACTCGCTGAAGAGCTCATTGAAGGTACACCGGATAACTCATTAACCTTATTTGATCGCGGTTATTATTCATTAGGGCTTTTGCATCGTTGGCACCAAGCAGGGACTGAAAGGCACTGGATGATACCTGTCAGAAAAGGCTTAACCGTTGATACCATAAAGAAAATGAGTAAAAATGACCAGTTAGTGCGTCTTAAAACATCGCCACAAGCGCGAAAAAAGTTTACTGACTTGCCAGAGTTTATAGAAGCTCGGCTGCTTACTTACACGCATAATAATAAGCAGTATCAGATTCTTACATCAATGCTTGATGTAATGCGTTACCCATCAAAAGAAATCGCTGATTTGTACATGCATCGCTGGGAAATAGAAATAGGATATCGAGAAATAAAACAAACAATGTTGCACTCAAACTATATCCTACGCTCAAAAAGGCCGGATATGATAAGGCAAGAATTGTGGGGGTTACTAATTGCCTACAATATTATAAGAATAGCCATGCGTGAGGCAGCAGAGTTACTGGAAGTATGGCCAAATCAACTGAGTTTTTCTCATTGTTCAAGACATATCAATGTATTTCTGTTAACTATCCCACTGACAAGTCCGGGAAATTTACCAAAACGCTATGAGCATTTATTAGAAACGCTGACGCTATTTCAGTTACCAACAAGGCATCATGAGCGCAGCTTTCCACGATGTGTGAAAAAGAAACCATCTAAATATCCCTATAAAAAAAAGCCAGTCAGTGTTAACTGACTGACATTA
>NZ_AUTL01000184.1:0-12236 GCF_000498015.1 Pseudoalteromonas sp. TAE79 | reverse complement strand
CTAAGTATAGGGCGTTGCGCTATTTTGCACGCTGACCCACCAATACTGCCGAAACAGGTTACGGTTAGTTGTGTACCTCTAACTTCTTATGGCTTCCTTCAGACCCCACCGTTGGCCAGTGACGCCCTTGCCATTCAGATTATCTTCCCCTTAGTCAGGGTGATAAGGCATCTTTCAGCCTATCGGGTTTGCCAGCTTCGCTGGGCAAACAAAAAAGCGAGCTTGTTTATGAGCTCGCTTTAAATACTTTTTAGGAGAGTATTTAATTCGTTTTTTAAATTTCAGCTAACGCGGTGGTTTGCGCTTTAGCCTGAGAAGGTGAAAGTACCGCTGGCTTATGTGAGCGGTTACGAACAGGGCGCTGAGTTTGTGTTGCTGCAGGCTTACCAAGTTTAAACATAATTGCATCGCGTACTTCAGAAGGGCGGTAGCCCGATTTAACTTTCATACGAATATGTGGAATGCCCGCAGACTCTAGTGCACCGTTTACAAACCAGTCGCGTTGAGCTTTGTGGCCATCTTTGTTGGCATTGTTAACTAGGTCAACAGCAGCAATGATTGTTAGTTTTTCTTTATCGATTAATACAAAGTCGAGTTGCTTATTTTTAGCTTTAGCTAAAGCAGCACGTTTAGACTTTACTGAAAGGCCTTGCTTACAGTCAATAACGTCGATTAACTTAACGCGACTAACAATTTTATATTGATCGCCAACAGCACGCTCTAGAAGATTTAAAAAAGCGCCTTCAACCTGCGTAAAAACAGTTTGCTTGCGAGTAAAAGGATACGGGTTTCCGCCATCGTCATTAAATTTTGACGCAACAACAGAGGCCCCGACAACTAATACTAGGATTAATAATAAAGCGAATTCCATACGGTAACTCCATAACAACAAATTGACACTGCTCAAACAAAGCAATTTACGTGCCTAAAAAGTATGGGTTATAAAATAATTACCGGCTGGTTTACAAGCAATAGCTACACAGCGATTAAGCTTTGTAGCCTCCTTTAATACCTTTTACTGCAATAGCTACAGCATCGTGTGCATGCAGTGACTCATAGTGGTTTATTTGCAGCCAATAATCACTGTAATGGTTTGCCTCTAGCAATGCTTTAATTTTACGCGCTGCATCTTCACAAAACATAAGGTTTTGACCATTCAAACGGGCAAATTCTTGCTCATCTTCACGTTTTACTGCTGCTTGTACTGGTGTTTTAAGCTCAGCTTCAAGAGTGTTAATTAGCGTAACTACGTCAAATTCTTGAATGTTGCTATCAAGCTTTACTTTTACGTTGGCAATAGAGCGCTGCGAGTGGGGAGTCGCTACAATACCTTGTGTAGTGCCTAGCCATTCGTGCACATCTTTTTGGCTCAACGTTTCTTGGTTAAACTTTTCGTTAAACGCGTTTTGTATAAGCTGGCGCGCAAGTGCAGCAGAGCATGGGCACGTTGAAGAATAAGTAACATCTACGGTTAGCTCGTAGCTAATAACGTTATTTTCAATTGTACTGGTAAGTACAACTGGGTAGCTTTTCCAGCCCGCTTTGCCACTTAATAGTGACTTACGGCGTAGCGGTAATTCAAATTTAAATTCAATTTGTGCTTTATCGCTCAACCCTTCGTGGCTAGTTATAAAGGTATCGAGTGCCTGCGCTATTGTTTGCGGATTGACTTGCTGCTCGGTTGAAAGCAGGTCAAGTGCCAAAAATAGACGTGACATATGAATGCCTTTGGCATCTTCTTTATGTAAATTTACAAATGCACGAGCTTTGGCGTTTACTGTAACTGGAGATAAGTCTCGGGATTCAAAAATAAATGGCAGTTCTATTTCGCCCATGCCAACCCAGTCTAATTTACCTGTTTGTAAAGCGGGTGCAGTGTCTGCTATATCTGGCATATTGGTTTGCATGTGCGCTACTCGTATTTTGGGGATAATAAAGCGGGGCATTTTACACTAAATAATTTATTGCTGAAATGATGAGTTTAATAGATGAGCTAAATCAAACATGAAAAATTCTGTTTTTATCGCACAACGTGAGTAGTGGTAGGAGAAAAATGCTAAAATCTGGGAAAATGGTATGTTTATACATACGCATTGCCTTCTTTATATTAAGTACACAGCTAAGAGATAAAATTACGTATGACCGATTATTCTTTGAGCCCTTGGGCTCGGGTACTTTCCAGCTCAATAACGCGATTTGGTGAATTTAAAACCGCTGCTATTTGTTACACTTTATTTTTAACTGTATCTCTTATTTTATCGAGCATGTTTTATTATGTGGCGATAGGCGAATTACACCTGGTTGATATTTTAGCCGTTGTATTTTTTACGGCTGTGGTTTCTCCTTTAATTATAAGTGTGTTGCTTAATTCAATTCGACAACTAGATGCCTCATATGCTTATTTAGATAGCGCCACCAAACAAGAAAAGCTTTTAAATCAAACCCTAAAAGATAACATTAACCGTCTAAACATCGAAATTGATGAGCGTAAAATGGCATTTCATGCCAAGCACCGCGCTATCGAAGAACTACGACGAGAAATTGCTGAGCGTAAAAAAACACAACAAGAACTTGCTCAACAAAGCATGCTGCAGCGCTCAATAGTTGATTCATCTCCTGATTTATTTTATTACCGCGATAACAATGGCGTGTTTGCTGGTTGTAATAAAATGTTTGAAGAAGTAATGGGCAAATCAAGTAGCGAACTAATTGGCAAAACGGTTGAGCAGATATTCCCGAGTCACTTTTTATCTGAAGTTTTGAAAACCGATAAAGAAGTAGAGCAAAGCCATAAAGCACTGACCATTGATGTCGGTTATGAAGTAAATGGCGAAACGCGTTGGTTTGAGCTGCGTAAATTACCTTTTATAAATGATGAAGGTGATTACATTGGTCTACTGGGTTTTGGTCGTGATATCACAAGTCGTAAGGAGGCCGCTCAAGCGCTCGAAACGGCCTATAAAGACAAAGGTAAGTTTATTGCCACATTAAGCCATGAACTACGTACACCGCTCAATGGTATTGTTGGTTTAACACGAATGCTGCTTGATACTGACTTAAACAAACAGCAGCGTAGTTGGGGTAATACTATATTTTCGAGCGCTGAAACGCTCGGCAATATTTTTAACGATATTATTGATTTAGACAAAATAGATAGAGATCAGCTCGATATAGTGACTAACTCTATTAACGTGTCAGACTTTATAAATGACGTTGTTAACTTTGCGGGCTTAATCGCGGAGCAAAAAGAGCTAGAGTTTGATATTAAGCGCAATGGGGTGCTGGATATTTACGCACAGCTCGACCCAACTCGCTTACGCCAAGTTGTTTGGAATTTAATTAATAACGCCGTTAAGTTTACACAGCAAGGAAAGGTAACACTTGAATGTAGCCGAGAAAACAGAGTTGAAGGCCCATGGTTAGTTATGAAAGTATCGGATACCGGCCAAGGTATTCCGCCAGAGCAGCTTGCTCATATATTTGATATGTATTACAAAGCGCCAGATTTAAAAGGGACTAACGCAATAGGTTCCGGTATTGGTTTGGCTGTAACTAAGGCACTTGTAAGTGCGATGAAAGGGATAATTACAGTAAATAGTACTGAGGGCGAAGGAAGTTGCTTTACAGTTCAAATACCGCTTAGTTTATGTGTAGCACCAACAGAGCAAAGTTATGTTGGTCGTGGTTTATATATTTTACTAGTAGAAGATGTACCTCTTAACGCCGAAATTGCCACAAATTTATTAGAGCAACGCGGGCATGAGGTGTTGTGGGCTGAAACCGGTGAAGATGCACTCTCGTTTGTCGAAACCGAAGATGACTTAGATTTAGTATTACTTGATATGCAATTGCCTGATATAAATGGTGACGTAGTTGCCAAGCAAATACGCTCAGATAGTCATTTTGATAAACTACCTATTGTGGCACTTACGGCCAATGTTCGTAGTGCTGAAGAAGAGCTTGAAGGCATATCAATACAAGGGGCGCTTGCTAAACCAATTAACACAGTGAAGCTTGATAAAATGCTGGCTGATTTATTTGGAATTAAGCAAAGTGAATGCACAGAGCCACTGTTGAAAGTAAGTGAAGAAGCCCTTAAAGGCATTGATGCACAGTTATTAGATATAGAAACAATAGAAGACTTTGTCAATTCAATGGGCTTAGTTGTGTTTAGACGCAGTAGTCAGCTATTCGAAAAACTAAGTCCACAATATCAGCAAGAGTTACTTACTTCATTAAGTACTGGTGATAGAGAAGAGTATGAATCAGTAGCGCATAAACTCAAAGGGGCGGCTGGCTCAGTAGGTCTTAATGATGTGCAGCTTCATGCCAAAATAATGGAACATGGTGCGATTGATGAATCTGATGAGGTGTTAAAGCAGTGGTTAGATATTTTGGCAGATAAAATAAATGAAGGACAAAAAGCCCTTCATTTATTTTTACAGCAGTTAGAGTGAAACTAATTAGCTCTAATTAAGCGTCAATTTTACCAATGAAACGGTAACCTTCACCATGGATGGTGCTGATTAACTCAGACGTTGAGTTATCACTTTCAAAATGCTTACGAATGCGACGAATAGTAACGTCAACAGTACGGTCATTTGCGCGAAGCTCACGGCCTGTCATATGCTTAATTAATTGCTCACGGCTAAAAATGCGACCTGGAGAATCAAGCATTAAACGAAGTGCTCTGTACTCACCTTTAGGTAAACGTTTAGCGTCGCCATTTGGAGAAGTAAGACAACGGCTGTTTTCATCAAGTTCCCAACCATTAAACGTAATAACACCATTTGTTTCTAGTGCTGACTCTTCACCACCTAAGGCAGTACGAGTAATAAGGTTGCGAGCTCTGATAGTTAATTCACGCGGGTTGAACGGTTTAGTAACGTAGTCATCTGCGCCAATTTCAAGACCTAAAATACGGTCAACATCGTTGTCACGACCAGTTAGGAATATAAGACCTACTTTACGCTTTTGGCGTAATTCACGGGCTAAAATAAGACCGTTTTTACCAGGAAGGTTGATATCCATAACTACAAGATTAACGTCATCGTTATTTGTAAGCTTGTCATGCATATCATCGCCATCAATGGCTTCAATAACTTTGTACCCTTCAGCTTCAAATAAACTAACTAGGTTCAGTCGAGTTACGTCTTCATCTTCTACGATTAGAATGACTGGCGTTTGCATTATTAATTAACCTTTTGGAATATATTATTTATAAAAAATCGGTGACTAATTTATAACCGATTACTAGAGATTATAGGATTATACCCATTTGTTAACAAGGAAAAAACAAATTGGATAAAAATAAAACAGTAGGGTGTCCAAAGTCTACTAAAAAGGGCAGTGCAAAAACTACTGTTTAATTGATATATACATGGATGTAGCTATTTGAATCATAAAGTCGAAGCCATTTTCCTTTGATAATTGACATATCATTCAATCAAACAAGGTACTTAAAATAATCAGACTAATTCAAAGCAAAACTATATCACTTTTTAACCTTTCATCAATGTATGTGATACAGCAAAGATAAAAAAGTTCATAAATCGCTTGATAATATTTATTTAAAGCAATTAAATAATGTTACGCACTTATCACATTCCTCATTAATGAGGTCATTAAATGCTAATTCAAGGATAAATTTTAAATATATGCACTTTTTAATGATCTTTATTTAAGGAATAGTAATTATAAAGCGAGCACCGCGTTTTTCTTCAAGATCAAACATCACTCTTCCGCCAAGTGCTTGTGTTACTAGGTTATAAACTAAGTGCATGCCTAAGCCACTTGCGCCTTGCCCGCGCTTTGAAGTTACAAATGGGTCAAAAATTCTATTTTTAATGTTTTTGTCAACGCCCTGACCATTGTCAGAATAAACGATTGTTAATTTTTTCCCGACGAGTTCTACGTCAAAGCGAATTTCATTGTTTTCTTTACCTATAAATCCATGAATTACAGAGTTCATAAGTAACTGCTGAAAAACTTGTTGTAGAGGTTCAGACTTACTATGAATAGCCAAGTCGGTCGGACAGTTGATAGTTACAACAGGCTTTTTGGGCAATAATTCAGATTGAATCGACGTTAAAACATCACTTATTAATTTGTGCACATTAATATAGGTATTTACACCGTCATCTTGAATAACCGCTACCTTTTTAAAGTTAGATATAAGGTCAGCTGCACGATTTAAGTTGCGGTAAATTAAATCTAAGTTTTCAATACCTTCATCTATAAAGCGTTTTAGATGGCTTGAGGTTAGTTTTTTGTCATCAAAGCTTTGCTGTATGTCTGCTAGTTTATCTCTAAGTAACGTAGAACCTGTAATACCTAGCCCTATTGGTGTGTTAACTTCATGGGCAACACCTGCAACCATTTGCCCTAAAGATGCCATTTTTTCGTTTTCAACAATTTGTGTTTGGTATTGATGCATCCGCTCAAGAGTTGACAAAAGCTCTTGATTTGCCTCTCTAAGGGCGATTGTTCGCTGACTTACTTTTTCTTCAAGGCTTAGGTTCAATTGTTTGATTTCTTGCTTATCTTTTTCGTGGCGCTCAAGTTGCTTTTTGGTGCGCGTAAGCATGATATTTAAACTATTTGAAAGAGCACTTATTTCTTTTACATCAGTTACGGGAGCTCGTGCATCGTAGTTATGATTTTTAGATACATCTTGCAATAACATGCTTAATTGTTCTATTGGCTTAGCTATGCGTCGTTGAACTTTAATAGCAATAAAGTAAACAACCGCCAGAATCAATAATGTTAATAGCACGTCTATTAATATTTTTCTCTCAATATAAACCTCTAAACTTTCGAGGCTTCCTCGCATATAAACATAGCCTACTATTTTTTCGTTATCGTAAATAGGGCGGGTTAACTCAATATGGTCACTCGTAATTCGTGGTGTTATAAGCTCATCTACACTGTCTATCCTCAGTGGTACAGGAGGTGTTTTTTTTGCATTAAAGCTAATGAAGAAAACAGGTTTTTGAGATGCTTTTTCTATTGAATAAATATGTATGTTTTTTACAAGAGGGATCTTTTCAAATGACTTGAGCCGTTTTTCTTCTGTTTTACGATCATCTTCAATTACCGATGGCCCAGCATCAAAAGCTACAATTTCAGAAAGAATAACAAGCTTATTAACTATTAATTGCTTTTGTTCTTTCACGCTTAAATACGTAGAGATAGAAATAGATAATGATAAGCAAATAGCTGTAATAAGCATGATCAAATTAATGAGTGCTTTTCGAATGCTACTTTGATGAACTTTTTTAGGCATTATTTCATTATCGCCTGAGTTAATTTTAATTATTTAGAATTTTAGTTTAGCAAAGACGTGGAAAAATGAAGGAAAATAACTAAATTAATTCTTATATTTATTCGAAAGTTAGCTTGAGCACGTTTGTGCTCAATCATTTTACTAATTTAAATTAGCTACTATATACAGCAAATTTATTGTTCTTAAATACAGTTTGATAGCTTTCAAACTGAGTTTCTAAAATAGGGGGGTATTTTAAAAAGCTGTTAGCAACAATATTTAGCTTCCCTAGTTTAGTTAAATGCTGTTTTGCATTAGCTAAAAATGTTTCTGCTACTGTGTAGTCGGTTGCAATACCAGTATGAAAAGGTGGATTGCTAATAATTAAATCAAACTTGCCATTAATGCTTTTAAGGCCGTCACTTAATATAGCCTCACCATTGATGTTGTTAAGCTTTAGGGTTTGCTGTGTTGCGTAAGTTGCCAGCGCACTTACATCACTACACACAAACTCAAGTGCTGGATTATGAAGCCCTAAAAAAGTTGCTATTAAACCTGCGCCACAACCAAAGTCGAGAACTTTGCCTTGCTTAATTGTCGGTGCGTTTTCAAGTAGAACCTTCGTTCCTATATCTAAACTACCGTGATTAAACACCCCAGGAACACTAATAGCTGTAAATTCAGTGTCGGCAACATTAACAACAAACTTTTTATGGTAGGTCGTAATATCAAAGTGAGGATGCTTAGAAATTTCAGCAAATGAGTAAAGAACGCAGTGCTTAGCTGAATCAATCTTGTTACTAAACTCAGCCTTACCAGCTAATTGCTTTTCAATTGACTTAACACCACTTTTGTTTTCACCTACTACTAATAGTTCGGCATCATCAGTAATAGCAGATCGAATATTATCAAGTGCCATTAATAACTCTGGTTTTGATTTAGGGTAGTAAAGAATAACTAAATCGTAGTCGTTACCAGGTATTGTGTGGCTTACATGAACATCAACATCTTTGGTGTTTTTAGCAAACTCTCCGTTAGCATGGTTGTAGCTAAACGCAGTTACTTTGCTTTGCGGATTAAGTCTTTTAAGCTCTGTTAAAAAGCCATCTTGAACAAAGTTGACCACCAAGATAGATTTTCCCGTTAGTGCCTCGCTATTACGAAGTAACAGTAAACTTGGGTTGGTTAGTACGCTCATAAATGGCTTTGCCTTACAGTATATTTAGTTTTATAAAAGTAAAAGTGAATAATTAAATTTAATTATTCTGTGCGCTCAAACATTAAATCCCACACGCCATGACCTAGGCGATGTCCGCGCTGCTCAAACTTAGTAAGCGGGCGTAAATCTGGACGTGGAACATAATCATTTGTTTCTGATTGGTTTTTAAAACCAGGAGCTACATTCATTACTTCGAGCATGTGCTCTGCGTAGTTTTCCCAGTCTGTTGCCATATGAAAAACGCCACCCATTTTAAGTTGGGCTCTTAGCTTTTCAACAAACTCAGTTTGTACAATACGGCGTTTGTGGTGACGCTTTTTATGCCAAGGGTCAGGGAAAAATAGTTGTAGTGTTGTTAAGCTTTCATTAGGTATGCAATCTGCAAGTACTTCAACTGCATCGTGTTCAAAAATACGTAAGTTGGTAATGCCTGCTTCATCGGCATCCATTAAACAAGCACCAACGCCTGGGCGGTGTACTTCAATACCAATAAAGTTCAGGTGAGGGGCATTTGTTGCCATTTCGACAAGCGATTTACCCATACCAAAACCAATTTCTACTACTACATCGTTGTTATTGCCAAAAACTTCGCTTAAATCAAGCATACCGTTTTTATGCTCTAGGCCCATTGTTGGCCAACATTTTTCGATTGCAGCGGCTTGGCCTTTGGTTAATCGACCTTCGCGTTTTACAAAACTGCGAATAGTGCGGATGTATTTACCTTCTTGCTTAGCTTGCTCAAGGTTAGTGTTGCTTGATTCACTCATATTATTGGCCTGACAAAAACAATGTGTTTAAAAATGGTTGCATATTATCCCTGACGAAGCCGGCAATCACAAGTATTAGCTGGTTTTACAGCGCCTATAGCTTGATCTTTTTATTAACTACAATAGACTGAGCCGCCATTGAGCATCAGTAAAAGTAAAATATGTTGGATTTAAATAAAGAACAGTCAAATTGGTTTTCTAACCAAGTTGTTGATTGGTATGACCTTCATGGGCGTAAAACATTTCCATGGCAGTTGGGTAAAACACCTTATAAAGTGTGGGTGTCTGAGGTGATGCTGCAACAAACTCAAGTTATTACTGTTATCCCATACTTTGAGAAGTTTATGCAAAGCTTTCCAGATATTATTGCTTTAGCCGATGCTGATGAAGATTTAGTACTGCATCACTGGACCGGCTTAGGGTATTACGCTCGTGCGCGTAACTTACATAAAACAGCTAAAATAGTACGTGACAAGTACCAAGGCGAATTTCCACAAACGCTTGATGAGGTTATGGATTTACCTGGAATAGGGCGCTCTACTGCCGGGGCTGTTTTATCATTGTCGCTTGGACAGCATCATCCAATTTTAGATGGGAATGTTAAGCGAGTCTTAGCGCGCTACTTTATGATAGAAGGTTGGTACGGTGTTAAAAAAGTCGAAAACCAGCTTTGGCATTTATCAGAGCAATTAACACCTAAAAATAATGTCACCGAATTTAATCAAGCTATGATGGATTTAGGTGCGAGTGTTTGCTCACGCAGTCGCTTTGATTGCGAGGCTTGCCCATTAAATTCAGGTTGTGGTGCCTTTAATGCAGGTAAAGTAAAAGAGTTTCCATATTCTAAACCTAAAAAAGCAGTGCCAAAGAAGAGTTGTCATCAGTTAATTGTTCAGTGCGGCGATAAAGTGCTTATGGAAAAACGCCCTAACAGCGGTATTTGGGGAGGACTGTTTGGCTTTTTTGAATTTAATGAGTACGAGGAGCTTCAAACGTTTTTAGCTCAGCAAGGATTAGAAGCCGACTTAGTAGAGCTTGAAGCATTTATTCATGTGTTTTCACATTTTGAGCTGAAGATTAATCCGCATGTACTCAATGTTAAGAAAATTCCTGATGTAGTAAATGACAAACAATTAGTGTGGTATCCGCTTGATCAATCAATAGAGGTTGGCCTAGCAGCGCCAACTAAAAAGTTGGTTAAACAAATTACAGCAATAGTATAGAATAGTCCCATATTTAGCGTTAGAGAGAATCAATCATGGCACGTACAGTATTTTGTCAAAAGTTACAAAAAGAAGCCGAAGGGCTTGGCTTTCAGTTATACCCTGGTGAAATTGGTGAAAAGATTTTTAATAACATCTCTAAAGAAGCGTGGGCCCAGTGGCAACATAAACAAACAATGCTTATTAACGAAAAGCATTTAAATATGATGGACCCAGAACACCGCACATTTTTAGAAGAGCAAATGGTTGGTTTTTTGTTTGAAAATAAAGATGTAGAAATTGAAGGTTATCGACCGCCTGAAAAGTAATGTTTTAAATAAAAAAAGGGCTATTAAGCTAATGCCGATCAGTTAAGGTTAATTGATCGGTTGACCGATCTAAATGATCGTGAATAATCCGTAATTAGTTTCGCTAATTACGGTTTTTTTATGGATATTCAAACAGCTCTTTCAACCACCTTCTCATCTGCTGATGAATTTACAACGCTTGATAACTTATCTGGCATCTTAGATCCCGAATTACTTAACCAAGCTTTTGAAAAATCGGGTGTCGCCACCGTTCGTAAACGTCGCCTACCACTCGATGCTGTCGTTTGGTCTGTGATTGGTATGAGTTTATTTCGTCATGAATCTGTTTGGGATATAGCCTCTAAAATGGACATCGCCTTACCAGGTAAAGGGAAACTAGTTGCCCCTAGTGCCATGGTTCAAGCGAGACAACGCTTAGGTGAAGATGCTGTCGAGCAGGTCTTCAAGATGATGGCGTCACGGCATTATAATCATGCCCACTTCGATACATTTTGTGGCTTAAATCTATTAGCAGTTGATGGCGTTGTTTTTCGTACACATGATACGCCAGAGAATAAAGACGTATTTGGGTGTGGCTCAACCCAGTATGGTGAAAATACCTATCCGCAAATTCGGATGGTATGCCACATGGAGCTAACGAGCCATCAACTCATTAATTGTACTTTTAACGGGCAACATCAAGGAGAAATGACACTCGCTGAAGAGCTCATTGAAGGTACACCGGATAACTCATTAACCTTATTTGATCGCGGTTATTATTCATTAGGGCTTTTGCATCGTTGGCACCAAGCAGGGACTGAAAGGCACTGGATGATACCTGTCAGAAAAGGCTTAACCGTTGATACCATAAAGAAAATGAGTAAAAATGACCAGTTAGTGCGTCTTAAAACATCGCCACAAGCGCGAAAAAAGTTTACTGACTTGCCAGAGTTTATAGAAGCTCGGCTGCTTACTTACACGCATAATAATAAGCAGTATCAGATTCTTACATCAATGCTTGATGTAATGCGTTACCCATCAAAAGAAATCGCTGATTTGTACATGCATCGCTGGGAAATAGAAATAGGATATCGAGAAATAAAACAAACAATGTTGCACTCAAACTATATCCTACGCTCAAAAAGGCCGGATATGATAAGGCAAGAATTGTGGGGGTTACTAATTGCCTACAATATTATAAGAATAGCCATGCGTGAGGCAGCAGAGTTACTGGAAGTATGGCCAAATCAACTGAGTTTTTCTCATTGTTCAAGACATATCAATGTATTTCTGTTAACTATCCCACTGACAAGTCCGGGAAATTTACCAAAACGCTATGAGCATTTATTAGAAACGCTGACGCTATTTCAGTTACCAACAAGGCATCATGAGCGCAGCTTTCCACGATGTGTGAAAAAGAAACCATCTAAATATCCCTATAAAAAAAAGCCAGTCAGTGTTAACTGACTGACATTA
>NZ_AUTL01000183.1:0-45111 GCF_000498015.1 Pseudoalteromonas sp. TAE79 | reverse complement strand
TCTGTCGACTGAGTTCAATACCGTATTGCTTAAACATCGCTTCCTGGCGATACAGCGGTAACCCGTATTGGTATTTACTGGTGATAAGCTGACTGAGCAAACTGCTGGTTGCAATGCCTTTGTTGATGGGCATGGCAGGCATTGAGGCTTGTTTAATCTGTGTCTGAGTTGAGGATTTATCACAGTGACGGCAGGCGTATTTAGGCCTAATATGCTCAATCACTTTGATTTTAGCGGGTATGAACTCAAGCTTTTCTGACTTATCTTCACCCATTTTATGTAGCTCACCGCCACAGCAATCACAGGTTTTGTCGATGATGTCGTGAATAACCTGCTCACGAGGTAAGTCTTTTGGCAGTGCCTTACGCACCGGCTTTTTACGGGTATAGCTAATGGATTGTTGCTCTGCCTCAACTTCCTCAACAATTTCTTCCACTTCATTGAATAACTCGCCTTGCCCGGCAAAGCCTTCAGCACTTTTGCCGAATTGTTTTTGTTGGGCCAAGCTCCAGCGCTCTTCCAATGCCGCAATCTGGGCATCCTTCTGCGCTAACAGTTTTTCAAGTTCAGCAATGCGCTGTTTAAGGGCGAGTTCATTTTTCATGACGCCTATTTTAAGGCATCATCAAAGGCTTTGCAGTGCTAACTGAACTCACTTTGATGATCATCAATCGATCGCAAATATTAAAGCATTTTCTTACCTGCGACATCAATTTTACTGTGTCCAATCACATCATAACCCGATAATAACCAGTGTAATTGCTGCTCGCTTAAGGTCATGGTGGGTGACATGAGTTTGGGCCATTTGAACTTATGCTTATCTAATCGCTTATACCACAGTGCAAAACCGGTGTTATCCCAGTAAAGCAGTTTGAGTTTGTCACGGCCTTTATTACAAAACACAAATAGCGCACCACTGAGCACGGGTAGTTCAAGCTCTGCTTCCACCAACGCCGCCAGACCATTAATTGATTTTCGAAAATCAACGGCATCGGCACATAAATAGACGGTGGGTACATCAACGAACATCCTCATACCGTTAGCCCTTTAATAATGGCAACGATATCGGCCGTCGCTAAATCGATAGGAAACGTGAGTTGGCCGGTTAGCGTATCAAACTGCAGCGTATTTTGACGAGTTTGCGCGCAGACTTCAGTAGTTTGTTTTACCTGGACAAAACGTGATGATGTAAGGCACTGCGTGTGCACTGGCAAGGTGGAATTAGGCTGGTCTTTTGCCAGTAAAGCACGTTGTTTATAATAAGTCGTAATAGCGACATTATGGTGTTGGCAGAATTCAATATTAGTACCACTAAACGTACTGCGTTGCAGCAAAAGCTGCTGCCACTGTGCGCTTGTTCTGTAAGTTTTCATCACCTGCTCCGAATTTATCATTGAGCAGGTATTTTTAGATAATCAGAACATCGATGCTAGGTGTGGTTCGCTAGACGCTTACAGAACTTCCAACATTTAAAGAGTTGAAAGGACAGTTGTTACTTGCTGATAGAGGGTATTATTCAGGTAGTTATATTCATGAATTAGATAAAGCAGGAGGATTTTACGTATTAAGAGCTAAGGGGTGAAAAGCAGTCAGAGTACATAATGCTTTTAAGCAAAATGGACAGGAATTAACAGGAAGTCATTCCCCAAAGTTATGTGAATTGCTCCCCGAATTACCTAAAAATGATCTTATTGATATGAATGTTAGCATAAAAAACAAGCTAACAAGAGTCGTTGGGTATTGGTCAAAAAAAGAAAAACAATATACATTTTTAGTCACTAATTTATCTATTGATGAATTTACAGCGACTGAAATAGGCAAATTATATAGGTTACGCTGGCAGGTTGAATTACTTTTTAAGGAGTGTAAGTCTTATAATAATTTACGCGGCTTTCAAACATCAAACGCAACCTTACAAGAGGCGCTAATTTATGTAAGTTTAATAGTAACCACGCTTAAAAGGTTTTTAACTGGCTGTATTGAAAAGATATTCAAAACTGAAATGTCTACAATGACAGTAGCAAAAACAACGGGTGTTTGGTGGATTGGCATATTAACAGCGATTATTAGGAAGCATAGGAAAGGATTGTTAAATGCAGTTAATGCAGCATTTGACTTTCTGAGGAAAAATGCAGCTAGGGCACACCCCAAACGCGATCGAAAAACAGGAGTATTTCAGTATGGGGTAGAGCCAAATTTTTAAGGCTGTACTTAATATTTTTCTTAAGTACCTACCTATGACATCCATGTAAGTAGTAAATAAATCCTTGTCATATAATTACTAAAAACGCAATTACCAACTAATTTTAATTTTAGCACGCAAGATAAATAAATCAAGAATTTATAAACTATTTACTACACGTTATTTAGTAATGTTTATAGTCATTTCCAATATATAAACAGTATTAAACAACTCAGGGCTTAAATGGCGATTAACGCTTAAATTTAGTTTCTAAAATTACAGAAGATGTTGTGCGCTCTACTCCATCCAGATTTCCTATATCGTCTAGTAAATGGCTAAGCTGCTCTAAATTTTGAGCCTGTACTACAGCAATTAAATCAAACTCACCACTTATCGCGTAAAGCTGCGAAATTGCATCAATTTGCTTAAGCTCGATATTTGTTTTAGTTGTTAATTTTTGCCTTACTTTTATAGACACATGAGCTGATACCATTTTACTGAGGTAGTCGTCACCATAATCAACGCTATAGCCTTTAATTACACCCGTTTCTTCTAGTTTGAGCATACGGCTTTGTACCGTTGAACGAGATAAGTCAAGCATGCGAGCAAGATCAGAAATACTCGCTCTAGCGTTTGTTTTTAGTACAGAAAGTAGCTTTTCATCTTGTGGAGTTATCATAATGGTTATTTTCTTCGTTATTTTGTCTTTTATTTTAATCATTTTTCACAAAATAGCACTGCAATTTTAATAGCTAACCTTCGATAATGACCTTTACAAGAAATAATAACGTGTTTGCTGAAGAATAAAGGCTATATTCTTCTTTGAGTTAGCAACTAATCTTTTATCTAAGCCCATTAAATTTAGGTGTAAAAATGCAAGTAACAAGAGACTTATTTAACGACGTAATGGTACCAAACTATAATCCATCAGCAATCATTCCAGTTCGTGGTGAAGGTTCACGCGTTTGGGATCAAAATAACAATGAGTTCATTGATTTTGCCGGTGGTATTGCCGTTAACTGTTTGGGTCACTGTCATCCTGCATTAGTTAAAGCATTAAAAGAGCAAGGCGAAAAAATTTGGCATTTATCGAATGTTATGACTAATGAGCCAGCACTTCGTTTAGCTCAAAAAATGGTTGAAGCAACATTCGCTGATAAAGTTTACTTTGCAAACTCAGGCGCAGAAGCAAACGAAGCAGCCCTTAAGCTAGCGCGTCGCTATGCACTGGACGTATATGGCGCTGAAAAAACGCAAATTATTGCATTTAATAAAGGTTTCCATGGTCGAACATTTTTCACAGTCACTGTGGGCGGGCAAGCTGCTTATTCAGATGGCTTTGGTCCAAAACCTGCTGACATAGTACATTGTGATTTTAACGATATAGCGGCATTTGAAGCGCTGATCAGCGATAAAACATGTGCTGTTATGATGGAACCATTACAAGGTGAAGGCGGTATTATTTCACCAACAGATGACTTTGCTAAAAAAGTACGTGAACTTTGTACTAAACATAACGCGTTACTTATTTTTGATGAAGTACAAACGGGTGTTGGTCGCACAGGCGATTTATACGCTTATGAAGGTTTAGGAGTTGTTCCTGACATTTTAACAACGGCAAAAGCATTGGGTGGTGGTTTTCCAATTGGCGCTATGATCACTCGTACACCTATTGCTGAGCATTTAAAAATTGGTACTCACGGTTCTACTTATGGCGGAAACGCACTTGCTTGTGCTGTAGCCGAAGCGGCATTTGATACAGTAAATACACCAGACGTACTAAACGGTGTTAAAGAGCGCGAGCAATTATTCCGTGACGGATTAAACGCAATTAATGAAAAATACAACGTATTTAGCGAAGTACGTGGTAAAGGCTTATTAATTGGCGCAGTACTAAATGACAAATTTGAAGGCCGCGCACGCGACTTTTTAGTAGCCAGTGCTAATAATGGTTTAATGAACCTTGTAGCTGGCATGAATGTAATTCGCTTTACACCGTCTTTAGTTATTCCGTTTGAAGATATTAAAGAAGGCTTAGCGCGCTTTGAAAAAGCGGTTAGCGATGTAGTAAACGGTTAATATAGTTTAAATTAGCACGCCTACTGGCGTGCTATTGGAGCAAGCAATAAATGCAAGTATTACGTCCTATTACTGCCAATGATTTTGAAGCGCTTAAACAAATAGCAATTGAGTCAGGCCATGGGTTTACCTCTTTGCCTGTGGACGATGCACAGCTTAAAGAAAAAATTGAACGTGCTGAAAAAAGCTTTGCCAAAAACATTAACCAGCCACTTGATGAAAGCTATTTATTTGTTTTAGAAGACAGTGAAACAGGTGACGTTATTGGTACAACCGCTATAGAAGCTGCGGTAGGTTTATCGGTGCCTTTATATCATTATCATTTAGGTAAAACAGTACACCACTCACCTACTTTAAATGTATATAACACCGTTGATATTTTAAGCATGTGTAACGACTACACAGGCTGCTCTGAAATATGCACATTATTTTTGCGCGAAAATAGTCGTAAAGGCCTAACGGGTCGATTTTTATCGCGTTCACGCTTTTTGTTTATGGCTCAGCATAGCGAGCGTTTTGCCGATACTGTTATCGCAGAAATGCGCGGTGTTAGCGACGAAGACGGCCACTCTCCTTTTTGGCAATGGCTGCAAGAGCACTTTTTTAGTATCGAATTTCCAGAAGCGGATCACTTAGTGGGCTTAGGCGATAAAGTATTTATTAGCGAGTTAATGCCTAAGTACCCTATTTATGTGAACTTGCTTAGCAAAAAAGCCCAAGCTGTTATTGGGCATGTGCATGAAAAAACAAAACCTGCGCTAAAATTATTAGAAAAAGAAGGTTTTGAGCACAGAGGCTACGTTGACTTATTTGACGCAGGCCCAACGGTTGAAGCAAAGCTTGGTAATATTCGCAGCATTCGTGACTCTCAAGTTTGCCCTATTACTATTGGTGAGCTTGATCACATATCACAAAATAGCTCAGATACGCTGGCTGTATGTAATCAAGGCGTAAGTGGCTTTAGAGCAACATTTACCAAAGACGCACATTACAATCATGCAAAACATACTCTCGTCATTAGCCAAGATGTGGCTAAGGCGCTTAATTTAAGCCAAGGAGACGCAGCGCGATTTTTCCGCCTGTAAATAATTTATGAATACACACCTAATTAATAACCAGTGGCATACAGGCCTTGGCCCAGTATTTGAGTCAATCAATCCAAGTAATGGCGATGTGGTATGGCAAGGTAATGGCGCAAACGCTGATCAAGTAGATTCGGCTATAAAAGCAGCCAGAGCTGCGCAATTACAATGGGCAGACAAACCACTTGTAGAGCGTATAGTCATTCTTGAAAGCTTCGCAGCACAATTAAAAGAACACAGCGAAGAATTTGCGACCATAATTGCACGCGAAACAGGAAAGCCATTATGGGAAACCCGCACCGAAGTAGGCGCAATGACAGGTAAAGTAGCTATATCTGTAAAAGCCTACCATGAGCGTACCGGTACAACCGAAAACCCAATGCCCGGTGCTAAAGCGTTTATTAGACACAAACCGCATGGCGTTGTGGCTATTTTTGGCCCGTATAACTTCCCTGGGCATTTACCAAACGGACATATTGTTCCTGCAATTCTAGCTGGCAACACAGTGGTATTTAAGCCATCAGAGCTTACTCCGCACGTGGCAGAATTTACCCTCTCACTTTGGCTAAAAGCGGGCTTACCAGCGGGTGTTATTAACCTTGTGCAAGGTGAAATTGAAACAGGTAAAGCACTTGCCTCTCATAAAAATATAGATGGCTTGTTTTTTACCGGTAGCTCAAACACAGGTCACTTACTACATAAACAGTTTGCTGGACACCCCGGTAAGATTTTAGCGCTTGAAATGGGCGGTAATAATCCACTGATTGTAAAAGATGTGAGTGATGTAAGCGCTGCTGTGCACGATATTATTCAATCAGGCTTTACTACCTCAGGTCAGCGCTGTACGTGTGCACGCCGCTTATTTATTGAAAAATCAGCCAACGGCGATGCTATTTTAGAAAAGCTAATAAGCGCAACTAAAAATATAGTTGTAGACGACAGCTTTGCTACAGAGCAGCCTTTTATGGGTGCGATGATAAGCGAAAAAGCAGCACTGGGTATGGTTGCCGCGCAAAGTGAATTAGTCTCAAAAGGCGCGCAAATCCTTGTTGAACTTAAGCAATTAAAATCAGGCACAGGCTTTGTAAGTCCAGGCATTATTGATGTAACAAACATTACCGACATGCCAGATGAAGAACATTTTGGACCGCTAATTAAAGTGTATCGCTTTGATGACTTTGACAGCGCAATCATTGAAGCCAATAACACAAGCTTTGGTTTATCTGCAGGTTTATTGGCTGATAACGAAGATGACTACACTCACTTTTTAAAGCGCATCCGTGCCGGTATTGTTAACTGGAACCGCCCTATTACGGGTGCCTCAAGTGCAGCTCCATTTGGCGGTATTGGCGCCAGTGGTAATCACAGAGCCAGTGCCTATTATGCCGCCGATTATTGCGCATACCCTGTAGCATCTGTTGAGTCAGACAAAGTGAGCTTACCGCAAACCCTAGCGCCGGGCTTAATAATTGAATAAGTAATAAAACCAAATTTTAAATTTAAGGACTTAACATGCATACTGATGTAAATACATTATTTAATAACCTTTGGAAAAATTACTTAAACGTAACTCCATCGGCAGACAAAATTCATGACCTTTTAGGGTCAACGCAAAAAGATGACATCATTAACGATCATATTGCGCTGCGTACATTTAATATTGAAAAAGTGGGTCTTGAAAAACTCGCAGCTCACTTTCTTGCGATTGGTTACAAAGAGTGTGGTGAGTACCACTTTGAAGCTAAAAAACTTTACGCAAAGCACTACGAGCATAGCGACCCTAATCAGCCAAAAGTGTTTATCTCTGAGCTGTTAGTCGAAAAATGCTCGCCAGAGTTACAAGCCATCGTAACTGACATGGTAAGCCAAATTGACGAAAGCGCAGTAACTGCTGATAACTTTTTGTATTCAGGCACGCATTGGCAAGTAAGCACCGATACTTACAAACAACTGCTAGCTGAAAGCGAATATGCGGCGTGGATGTCGGCGTGGGGTTACCGTGCCAATCACTTTACCGTAAACATTAATACGCTTGCTAAGTTTGATAACATTCATGATGTTAACCAAGCCCTGAAAGACGCTGGCTTTTCGCTTAACACGTCAGGCGGCGAGGTCAAAGGCTCACCAGAGGTGTTACTAGAGCAATCGTCAACACTTGCTGATGAATACTCTGTTACCTTTAGTGACGGTGATATGAGCATTCCTAGCTGTTTTTATGAGTTTGCTATTCGTTACCCTAAAGCAGACGGCGAGCTTTATACAGGTTTTGTTGCAGCCTCAGCTGACAAAATATTTGAAAGCACCAACGCTCGATAATAAAACCTAAAGTACTTTATTTTAAAAGCCCGTTATGGGCTTTTTTTATGTCGGTAGTTATGTTGATTAATTATAAAAATAACGGTTTATAATCGTTTTCTAACTTTTCAAACGATAAGTCGCCAATAAAGCGGCCAAAGCTCAACCACGTTGCCAAACCACGTAAGTCTTTAAAGTGTGGTGGCACAAATTGTGGGCTCTCTATTACACCTAAATCATGAAGCTGCGATATTAACCTAAAATCATCTATCGATATTTTACCTACGAGTAATAAAGGAAGCCTATCTATTCGACCTAGCTGTATTGCTACGCGAATTAAGTTATATACCAGTACAAAGCCTTTAATGTAGGCAATGTCTTTTGTAAAAGGCAGACCTGTTGGCGTACTGCCTCTAAATACACGCTGCGCGAGTGTGTAACTGTCATCTTTTGATAAACCTTGCGCGACATAGTCACGGTAAATGTCTACAAACTCAGCGCCATCTATTACCTTTGTAACCGCTTGAATACGATTCACTAATTTAGATAAACGTCTCGGAGTCGATTTTAATGTAATAATTTCGGTTAATACCGCTAAGCCTTCTTGGGTAATAGTGGAGCTAGGCGTGCCTTTACTTAAACATGTTAAATACGGCTGTGCTAAACCATTTTGAGTGGTACCTACGTGTATCCACCCTTCATGAACTTCCAATATATCAAGTTCACGCTGAGAAAATTTAACATCTTGATTAAGCTTAATATTATTAGCACCGGCGGCTGCATCACTGACAATACCATCGCTAAGCATTANCCTGCCATACTAGCGTTTACTTGCTCAGACAAAATACGTACAGCATCAACAGCATCAATATTTTTAGGGTCGTCAGGCAGTATGTCGGCTATTAGTAAATTTTGCAGCGGTTTATCTAGCATATTAGCTAGCTCAGAGAGTGAGGGCTCACCGGCATGGAATAAGTCTTTAGGGTGACCAAATAACTCCACCGATAAGTCATGAAATTCTGGCGTACCTCGATATTCAAGCATACTTAATACCGTTTTATACTCAGTGCACATTTTTCCCATATATTGAGCAATCGGATTTAACTGCCCCAGTTGGTTAATAATGTTACGGTGCAAAGTAGAAAACGCTTGGCGTAACTCGCTAGGTACAAAACCAAGGTCGCGCTGTTGATAGTATGCACGATCGATAAGTGGGTTTTTTTGACATTTCTGTCTAAAAAACTCTTCTTTAGTTTGTTTATCCCAATTAATAGCATCAAGTATCCTAATAGGCGTTTGCAATGCAATTAATTGATCCGATAACTCACGAGTTTTTAGTAGTAACGCCTTGTCTATCATGGTGTAAGCTCAACAATAAATGAGTTTTGAGCATAATTTAAAAAAGCTAAATTACAAAGCAATATCACACTTTTTTAGCTATTGTTTTTAAGATGATCGACCCTCATATCTGTATCGTATGAGTTATCAAATAAAAGGTATAAGACATGAAAAACGAACTCGACAATAAACAGATTTTAGCCGTGTATGAACGTATAATTCAAAAAGGTGAAATGACTGATGAAGGTAAGCATTATCAAGGCGTTACTGCTTATTCAGACGTAGATGGTTACACAGTATACCTACAAGGTAGCGGCGTGGAGCTGCGCTTTGGTTTTCATAATACTTACCACCTTGACTATGAACATGAAAAGCATAAAGACGACTTTTTGAAAAAATTATATAACATTGCAAACGAGAGCTAATGCACCCACGAAAACTCAGACACCGCCCTACCAGTAAGCTCAATACTACTTTTATAAACCAAGTAGTAGAAGAGCTTAGATCTGATCCAAGCAAAGTCTCTATTATTCAAGACAATTTAGAACAGTACCGTGCTCAAACTCATTTAAAGCGTGGTTTTTTACTGGCTATAGAGCGCTTTGATTGGGTTTTTGAAGCAAGCAAAGATATTGATTTCATTTGCCAGCAAATTTTAGCTGATGACTATATTGGCAATAGACTAAGACGTTACCCTCTCCTTTTTAAAGGTGTTATTAATAATACCTGACCTTTCAAAACCAAGCGCTTTAAAACGATAAAACCATAAAGTTTACTCTCTATATAAATTTATTAGAGCACTAAGCAATTACAGGTTTAGTGCGCTTTTGCATTAAAATAATACTATTAGTGCTCTAACTATTACTGCACTAACGATTTTTACACATTTTATTCATTTATTGCTGTAAACAAATCATTACTATTATTTAATCTCAAAAAAAACCTTGCAACACCATGTTTTATAAGAAATTAAATAAAATAAAATTTTATCTTCTTTATCGCATTAGTTGCACTTTTATTAATGATTAATCTACATTTTGGCATCTA
The DNA here is from genome assembly GCF_000498015.1 of Pseudoalteromonas sp. TAE79. NCBI lineage: Bacteria > Pseudomonadati > Pseudomonadota > Gammaproteobacteria > Alteromonadales > Pseudoalteromonadaceae > Pseudoalteromonas > Pseudoalteromonas sp. TAE79. The sequence goes on along the minus strand of NZ_AUTL01000183.1, from coordinate 35,088 downwards.
GATATTTACCTCAACCTTGAATTGTTAGAGCTATTACCTTAAGCTTATCTTTATTGAACGTTCAATTAATAAAAATTATGCCTAAAGTTGGAATGGAACCTGTCAGGCGTCAGCAGTTAATTGACGCAACTATAGAATCTGTTGCGACGAATGGATTACAAGGAACGACTATAAACAGCATTAGTAAAAATGCAGGTTTATCGTCGGGTATTATTAGTCATTATTTTGGTGGTAAGCAGGGGCTGATTGAAGCCACTGTTCGATACTTACTAACAAGCTTAAAACAAGACTTGATAGGCAAGGTAAATCATCAAACAAATGCGACTGAACGTTTAATGTTTATTATCGAAGCCAACTTTGCGCTTGTACAACAGCGTAATGATACCACCCGAACGTGGTTAAGTTTTTGGGCGCAATCGATGCATGATGAAGAATTACACCGACTACAAAATGTAAACAGTAAACGCTTGCAAAGTAATTTAGCATTTTCTTTTAAACAGTTAATGCCTATTGAGCAAGCAAATCAAGCTGCAGAACTTAGCGCCGCAATGATCGATGGCCTATGGTTAAGAGCAGTACTGAGTAAATCAGACAATAATCAGTTTAAACACTGTGAAAAGTTAGCAAAAAGCTATGTACTTTCACTTATCAAGCAATATGGAGCCTAGCGTGACTACACCTGTCTATCAAAATTTTATTAACGGCCATTTTCTTGCAAACCAGAACGGCAAAACATTTGATGTAACAAACCCAGCAACGGGCGAGGTTATTTACGCAGTAGAAATTGCCGACGAATTTATTCAAAACGCAGCCATTGAGAGTGCAAAGCAAGGTTTTGCTCAGTGGTCAGCAATGACACCCATTGAACGTAGCCGCATTTTATTAAAAGCAGTGGCTATTTTACGCGAGCGCAACGATGAACTAGCACTTGTAGAAGTACTCGACACCGGTAAACCAATGCAAGAAGCAAATTGTGTTGATATTGAAACTGGCGCTGATGTAATTGAATACTTTGCAGGTCTTGCGCCAGCACAAGTAGGCCAACAACAAATGGTTGGTGATGACTTTTACTACACACGCAAAGAACCATTAGGTATTTGTGCGGGTATTGGTGCATGGAACTACCCACTACAAATTGCATGTTGGAAGTCGGGCCCTGCCCTTGCTGCTGGTAATGCATTTATATTCAAACCATCAGAAGAAACACCACTGGGCGCTCTTAAACTTGCAGAAGTATTTGTTGAAGCTGGCGTACCTGCAGGTGTGTTTAATGTGGTTCAAGGCGCGGGCGATGTAGGCCAGTGGCTAACGCAGCATAGCGAGATTGACAAAGTATCGTTCACGGGTGAAGTAGGCACAGGTAAAAAAGTAGTAGCAAGTGCTGCCGGTACTTTAAAAGATGTCACGATGGAACTTGGTGGGAAATCTCCACTATTAGTATTCGATGACGCCAACATTGAGCAAGCAGTTAGCGCGGCCATGTTAGGTAATTTTTATACGCAAGGCGAAATTTGTACTAACTGTACACGTATTTACGTTCATAAAAATGTATATCAGCAATTTATTGATGAGCTTAAAGCGCGCACTGAGAAAAACATTATTGCTGGCGACCCACAAGATTTAAATACAAACTTTGGCGCACTTATTTCTAAAAAGCATCAAGAACTAGTAATGAGCTACGTTAATAAAGGCATAGAAGAAGGTGCAACGCTTTTAACTGGTGGTACAACGCTTTCACCAGAATCTGCACCTAATGGCTATTTTGTAGCACCGACTGTGTTTATTGATTGTAATGACGACATGACTATCGTTAAAGAAGAAATATTTGGCCCAGTAATGAGCGTGCTTGTTTTTGACGACGAAGACGATGTGATTGCACGCGCTAACGGTACACACCTAGGCTTAGCTGCTGGCGTATTTACGAGTGATATTAAACGTGCTCACCGCGTAATTCATAAGTTACAAGCCGGTATTTGTTGGATTAATGCATACGGTAACTCACCGGCTGAAATGCCAGTTGGCGGTTATAAGCAATCGGGTATTGGCCGTGAAAATGGTATACAAACGCTTGATCAATACACGCAAACTAAGTCTATTTATGTTGGTATGGCCGACATAGAAAGCCCATTTTAAGGCGCCCTACTATGAGTAATCATTACGACTATATTATTGTTGGCGCGGGTTCGGCGGGTTGTGTTTTAGCCAATCGTTTATCTGAAGATTCAAGTAACCGCGTGTTACTACTTGAAACTGGCGGTAGCGATAAAAGTATCTTTATAAAAATGCCAACCGCGTTATCTATTCCTATGAATAGTGACAAATACGCATGGCAGTTTCATACGCAGCCTGAGCCTCATTTAGATAACCGTGAAATGCATTGCCCACGAGGCAAAGTATTAGGCGGCTCGTCATCTATTAATGGCATGGTGTATGTGCGTGGCCACGCTAAAGATTTTGACGAATGGCAGCAACACGGTGCAAACGGCTGGGATTACCAATCGTGTTTACCGTATTTTCAAAAGGCAGAAAGCTTTTACCTTGGTGAAAATACTTACCGTGGTGGCAAAGGCCCGCTTGGCGTTAATAACGGCAACGAAATGAAAAACCCGCTTTACCGCACCTTTATCAAAGCAGGTGTACAAGCCGGTTACGCTTCTACAGATGATTATAATGCGTCGCAGCAAGAGGGTTTTGGCCCAATGCACATGACCGTAAAAGACGGCGTGCGCAGCTCTGCTTCTCGTGAGTATTTAGACCCTGTTAAATCGCGTAGTAATTTAACGATTATTACAGGTGCACTAGCACAACGCGTGATTTTAGATGGCAAGAAAGCTACTGGCATCGAATACAAAGTAAATGGCGACGTTAAAACTGCACATGCTGAAAAAGACGTTGTATTAAGTGCAGGCCCAATCGGCTCTCCACATATTTTACAACTCTCTGGTATTGGTGACACACAAGCGCTTGAAAAAGCAGGCGTTGAAGTACAACATCATCTACCTGGTGTTGGTCAAAACTTACAAGATCATCTTGAGTTTTACTTTCAATACAAGTGTAAGCAACCTATCACGCTTAACGGCAAGCTAGGCATTGTTTCAAAAGGTTTGATTGGCGCGCGCTGGTTATTAACGCGTTCGGGTTTAGGTGCAACGAATCATTTTGAATCGTGCGCGTTTATTCGCTCAAAACCAGGTGTTGAATGGCCAGATATTCAGTATCACTTTTTACCAGCGGCTATGCGTTACGATGGTAGAAGTGCATTTGCAGGTCATGGTTTTCAGGTACATGTTGGTCATAACAAACCAAAAAGCCGTGGTAGTGTGACTATTGCTTCTGCAAATCCTGAGCAACCACCAACAATTTTATTTAATTACCTTGAGCATCAAGACGATATTGAAGGCTTTAGAGCGTGCGTTCGCTTAACACGCGACATAATCGAACAAAGTGCCTTTGATGAATATCGCGATGAAGAAATTCAACCTGGTAAACATATTCAAACAGATGAAGAAATAGATGCCTTTGTACGCCAAGCCGTAGAAAGTGCCTACCACCCTTCTTGCTCATGCAAAATGGGTGAAGATGATATGGCCGTTGTTAATTCAAATACGCAAGTACATGGTATTGAAGGACTACGTGTTGTTGACTCATCTATATTCCCAACAGTTCCTAATGGAAACTTAAATGCACCTACTATTATGGTTGCCGAAAAAGCAGCTGACATAATTTTAGGTAAAGACCCATTACAGAAATCGGATGTGAATGTTGCCATAACAACAAACTGGCAAGAAACACAACGTAGTACGGAGATCTAACTTTAGCCACATGCTTAGGTTTAGTCTCGTCGGGCTAAGCCAATGCGTGCCTTGCAGTGGCACACGATGTAAATAGGTTACGTTGTGTTAATGCGAGAATAAAACAATAAAATACGGAGTGCTTATGAATTATTTTTATTCATTACTGGAGGGTAACAATGACTATTTGGCTTAATGCAGGGATCATTTTTACCTTACTTGCCATTATCACTATTTTAATTAAATGGGGTAATGTTCGCGTAGTAGGTGTAACACCAGTTCGAACCTTTACGTTTATAGCAATACTATTTACTTCTGGCCTAGATGTTGGCCTTATCATGTTTCCTTTAACTGAGTTTGCAGGTTATGCAGACATAAAAGCAAGCCCAGAATACGCGTTTGCAAATCCACTGGCTATTGAGTTTGGCTACTGGGGATTTTTGATCTGGGGATTTTACTTTCTTACGTGCTTTTATTTCTGTGTAATAGAACCTAAAGTGAAATTTTTCGAAATTCCTTGGGTTAAATTTATCAATAACGTTGTAATTATTGGTACATGTGCATTTACCGCTTATTTGCTGCTTACAAACCTACCGTGGTATTTACCCGGACTAGGTGATGGAACAAGTATAGTTTCTGAATTTTACTTAATTGTGTTTGCGGCTATCTGTTTTGCTGTGTACTCAAGTACTGATATTAAATATGTACGTATTTTAAGTATTTCTACTACGTGGTTATTTTTAGCTTTAATCGCCTTTATGTGGGCTGGCGCATTTGTGATTGGTGATAGTCAAATGTCAGCATTTACAGATAACTTAGGCTCTATTGGTACTTACTTTGCAAACATTAATGAATTTGTTTTACCGCTTAATGATTACCATGAGTTCTACTTATTCTGGTGGTTTGCGTGGAGCATAATGATTGGTCAATTTACATCACGCTTTGTTGGTGGACTTAAAACATACCAAGTATTAGGTGCAATGTTAATATTTCCATCAATTCCGATTGCGATTTGGTTTAGCGTACTTTATCACTACCATGAAGCGGGCATTCCAACACAAGGCATTAAAAACTTTGCAATGGTATTTGTAGGTATTGTATTTGTAATTAACTCACTCGATTCGTTAGTGCGTTTATATACAGATAACCTAAACTTTACTGTAAAGCGTTTTGGTAAAATGAAATACATAGTCGGAAACATTGTTGCTCTATCACTACTTACACTATTGTTTAAATTAGAATTTTTACAAATTCAGTGGGTAGGCGCATTAGTTATTGGATTGTTCTTTATCTGTGCTGGTTTTATCGGATACAGCAAGTTTAAAACAGTTACAAACATAGACAGCTCACCAAAAGCAAACGAAATTGATTACACAAAAATAGACACAGTACACTAGGGATTAATAATGAATAACAAACTAAAACAACTTGTAGTAGCACTACCATTAGCACTTTTATCAACCACTGCAGCAGCTGATTGGTCAACAACAATCACTGCAGCGTCTGACTACACTTTTAATGGTGTAAGCCAAACAGATAGCAACCCTGCAATTCAAGGTAGCTTAGACTATGCCTTTGAAAGCGGTGTATATGCAGGTGCATGGGCTTCAAATGTAGATTTTGGTGACGATACCGATTTTGAACTTGATGCTTACATTGGTAAGTATGTACAACTTGATGAGCAATTTAGTGTTGATTACGGTATTGCTTATTACACTTATCAAGGTAATAACAGCGATGGTAACTACGCTGAGGCTTACACTAAGTTTGGTTATGCAAGTGAGTACGGCCAAACTGAACTTAACTTTTGGTACAGCTGGGACTACTTTGGTTACGATACAGGGCATGTTATTTCGATGATTGCTCACACGTATGAGCTGGCTCCAAACCATGCACTACGTGCCAGCTTTGATATTTCAAACTCACTTGATGGTGATAAGTTTGAGTGGGATGAGAACAAGGGTGATAAATCATACCACCACTACCGCTTAGCATACCAAACAAGCTACGAAGGTTTTGGTATTGAAGTGGCCGCTGAAAACACAAGCTTAGATAATGATGCGTCTGATGAGCGTATTGTACTTGCTATTTCACGCACATTTGATTTTTAATACAATAATTACTGATTGCACAAAGAATGCCACTCTATTTCGAGTGGCATTTTTATGTGTAACTAACTAACAATATCCCAAGCACTTGTACCCGATGCTGAAAGGTTACTGGTGTTATTGCGTAATACTTTATTACCTACATTAACCGATGACTCAGGGCGGCTAACTAAATATCCCTGAACAGAGCTCACACCCATTTTTTTAACGAGTTCAAACTGCCCTATTTCTTCAACGCCTTCTGCAACAATTTTAAGACCTAGCTTTTTCCCAAGATCACTAATTGTATTTAATATATCGTTATATTTTTGGCTTTTATTGGCTTGTGCTATAAACGAGCGATCAATTTTAATAACATCTATTGGTAAATCCGCTAATGTACTTAAAGAACTAAAACCTGTACCAAAGTCATCAATAGCAATAGTGATACCCTCTTCTCTTAGCCTACTTAGCTCTTTAATAATTCTTGGACTGGCTTTAATGAAAGTTGATTCGGTAATTTCCAGCATTAAGGACGTAGCGGGTAAGCCGGTTTTTTTAAGTTTTTTCATTACCCAATCATAAACATCACGATGCTTTAGTTGAATGCCCGAAACGTTAACAGATATTTTTACTTTGCGCATACCTGCATTGTGCCAAGCAGCCATTTGCCGACACGATTCAAGCATAATCCAATCGCCAAGCTCTAATATTAAATTAGACTCCTCTGCTATTGGTATAAACTCTGAAGGGGGGATCATACCCTCAACTGGGTGGTCCCAGCGTGTAAGCGCTTCGAAGTAATCAATCATACAATCTTCAACATGCACAATTGGCTGAAAAGATAAGTACAAATCTTTACAAGCGACTGCTATGCGTAGCTCTTCGAGTAAATAATGGTAACGGCGCATTTTGTTACCCATTTCTGGTGAGTAAACTTTAAATATCCCCTTACCATCGCTTTTAGCCCTATACATAGCCACGTCAGCTAATTGCAAAAGAGCCTGCGGCGTTGATGCACTTTCTGGATAAGCCGCAATACCAATGCTGGCACTAATTTTTACTATTTTGTTACCTAGCACAAAGTCTTTTTCAAGCTCACTAAGCACGTGTTTAGCAATTTCAACAACTCTGTCGCTATCATCAAGTAACTCTATAAAAATGGAAAATTCATCTCCTCCCAACCTCGATAAGTTTTGTTCTAATTGGTTAGCACTATTTATATTACTTAATTTATGGTGGCGTAGAACATTGGCAAGGCGAGTAGCAACTTGAACTAATATTTCATCACCAAAACTATGACCAAATGAGTCGTTTACTTGTTTAAAGCCATCAAGGTCGATAAACAGGAGTGCGCATTTGAGATCTTCTTGGTTAGCATGATTAATTTGTCTGTCGATATGTTCAATATAAGCATGGCGGTCAATTAACAGCGTCAGTTTGTCTTGGCCACGGCTAGCGCATTTTAATCCCAGACTCTAGCAGGGTTGAGCGGTAATCATCGTCTAGCCCTGCCATTTTCTTTTTCCTCGCCATACTTGCTGACTTAGATGCATCTTGTTTAAAAAGCGCCATGGCTATCTTTCGCATTACATTAAACATTAATGGCCCTTGAAGTTTGCGTATTCTCGATTCATCTTCTCTGAAGTTCATATCAAGCATCCAATGCATGCTTTCAACCTGCCAGTGACTGCGTACTGCATTGAGTGCTTGCGCTGCATTTAAGTCTAATGAACTTATATACCAGCGTGTTTCAGTGGTATCCGACCCTGCCGACTTATCATGAACTTCAGCCCTGACCTTAATAATACTCGTTAAGCCAGGCCAACGATAATCCTTGCCTAGCCAGCTTTTATCTATAAGTAACTGCTGGCATGTACGTGTTTCAACACGCCCATGTCCTGAGCTTATTTCGGTATGTTCATCACAATTATGCTTAGTTAACCTTTCACGCTCGCACTTGTGCCACCACGCTTCTAGTTCCTTTTGCATGCCTGAATGATTACCTTTAAGTGCAAGAATATAATCTGCTTTTTGTTGGATGATTTGTTTTGCTATTTCTTGTTGGCATCCCATCGCATCTAACGTAATGATACTGTTTTCAATATCGAGCAGGGTGAGTAATTCTGGTATTGCGGTGATTTCATTTGTTTTATTATCAACAGCCGTCTGCCCAAGCACTAACTGGTGTTGGCAACTCCATGCACTGACCGTGTGTAAGGCACTTTTTCTGTCTTTTGTGGTAAATGAACGCCGTGCGGTTTTGCCATCGATAGCGATGATATCTGCACCTGTAGTTTCAATCAGTGATGATATCCAAGATTGAAATGCCCTTTCTATTTCATTTGCTTTTAACCGACACATGACGCGAGCAATCGTGTCATGTTTTGGAATTCCTGCGTTGAACGTACCGTATTTTTTTAACCAATCAAGTTTTAGGTGCCCAAAGTCTTCAATATCTTCCCATCCTTCTGCACCAGAGAGCACAGCGCTAATAGCAAGGAGAAGAATATCGATAAGTTCATGCTTTTTACAACGTTCAATGCGAGGATCTGTAATTGAATTAAAATGTTTCAGAAAAGTAGTGCTCATATTTATGCGACCAAGTAATTATTATGCCTTGATCTGATCACTACTTGCTCTATAAGTTCAATTTATAATGATCTTGCCGTGCTGTAAGAGTTTTATCTTGCTAAGTAACACTGTGCAGTGCAGACTATTACAACTAAATTCAACGTAGTTAGCGCTGAAAATAGCTGCTTAAATAGATCTATTATTCAAGTTCAGGTTACTTGAGCTTTTTAATACCAATTAACACACAGATGGTACCGCCAATAATACCCGCCCATGCTTCTATTGGTGTGCCGCCACTAAATGCACGGCTAAGCTGCGAAGCCGCCGCATCATACACGTCGTATCCCCACATAATTAAAGCGATACCTATAACGATTAAAACAATTCCTACAATCTTATTATTCATAAATATCCTTAAGGTTTAACTTACATAAACTAAATAAAAAATAAATCAGAGTTAATCTAACTCTAATTGGGCACGTTCTACGCTCTCACTAGGTAGCTCTTTTTGTACCGACACACCTAGCTCTTTAAACTCTGATGCTTGTTTAATTAAATTACCTTTACCACGGTATAGCTGCGAAAATGCTTTATCATAACTTTCTTTCGCTTTATCAAGCTGCTTACCTACGCCTTCCATACTCAATAAAAAACCATTGAGCTTGTTATAAAAACGCTCCGCTCGACTTGCCAGCTCTTTTGAATATTTGGTTTGCTCTTCAAAACGCCAAAGCTGTTTAACAATATTAAGGCTAGTAAGCAGGGTAGTGGGTGTAGCTACCAGTATATTTTTTTCGATTGCTTGTTGGTAAATATCGCTTTGATATTTGAGTGCTTCTACAAAAGCTGATTCTATTGGTACAAACATAACCACTACTTCTGGCGAGTTAATACCTGGTAAGCGGTCGTACGATTTACTCGCAAGTTCATTAATACGCGCTGTAACGGCGTTTACATGCTCTTTAATTGCTTGATTAGCATCTAGATCATTTTCAGCGTTCACGTAGCGTGTATAGGCATTTAATGAAGTTTTAGCATCAATAACTAAGTGGCGACCCTGTGGTAAGTACACAACTACATCAGGGCGCAAGCGGCCATCTTCAGTGTTAAACGACACTTCGCGCTTATAATCAACGCCTGCACGTAAGCCAGCACTATCTAATACGTTTTCGAGCATAAGCTCGCCCCAATTACCTTGGGTTTTCTTTTGCCCTTGTAGGGCGTTACTGAGCTTGTCGGCTTGATCTGTTATAGCTTGGCTTTTAGCTTGCAAATGCAGTAGCTCGGTTTTAAGTGCAGTCCGTTGTTTTATGTCTTCAATGTGCATTGATTCCATTTTTTCTCTAAAGCCTTTTAGCTCGCCTTGAACTGGTTTTAATAATTGCTCAATGCTTTCTTGATTTAAGGTTTTAAAGCTTTGTGATTTTTCTTCTAGAATTTTATTGGCTAGGTTTTCAAACTCTTTTTTGAGCGTATTTTTACTTTGCTCAATTTGCGCGAGTTGCTCGCTAAAGTTTTGCTGTTTTTGCTCAAGGGTAGTGCGCATATTATTATATTCAACATCGCGCTGATTATATTGTTCACGAAGCGCTGCAAGCTCGCCTTCGGCTTTACGCCAAAAGTGATTGTATTGAATGCTTTGTTTTTCTTGTTCGCTAAAACGCGTTTTAAAATGCTGGGCTTCATCGCGCTGCTCTTGGTGAGTATGTTCTAGCAGTTCATGATCTTCTAGCAAGGCGCTGTATTGCAGCTCTTTATTATCAAATTGGTTTTGTAACAGGGAAAGCTGTTGCTGCTGTTCGCTTATTTGTAGATGTAGCTTTTTGCGAAGCCGTGTTGCTACAGCGCCGTAAAATAGGGCGCCTAAAGCAACACCAGCACCAGCGCTTAGCCAATCAATATTAGTGAGTACTTGAGTGAGCATAAAATAAACTTATAAAATTTAGAGACATGCCATCATAACCAATAACCAACAACAGAAGTAGGGGAGTTAAGAAATTACAGACATAAAAAAACCGGCTTAAAATAAGCTGGTCAAATATTACTAAGTTAAGTAATCAAAGGGATAATCAACATGTGCCCGAGCAAGCTGCAACTTAAATACATAATCACCAAAATAACTAATATTATTAGGTGAGGCTATATAACAACAGGCATTAGAGTAGACCGGATAACAAAATAATTAATTCAAATTAATTTGCGGAAGATCATTTATTTTTATTTGGGTTGATTTAAACAAATCAAATTATGGGCATAAAAAAGCCAGTTCAAAATGAGCTGGCTCAATCATTACTAAAATGAGTAACTAAATAGGGGGAATCAACATGAAAACTTGTATTAACTGCAATTAATCAACAAGCATAATAGTAGACGTGTCTTTTTTAATTAAGTTCAAAAAAAATAAAAACTTTTAAAATAAGTGCTGAACGCTAAATTTTAGACATAAAAAAAGCCAACTCAAAATGGGCTGGCTCAATCATTACTAAAATTAGTAACTAAATAGGGAATCAACATGAAAACTTGTATTAACTGCAATTAATCAACAAGCATAATAGTAGACGCGTCTTTTTGAATTAAGTTCATAAAAAAATAAAAAACTTTTAAAATAAGTGCTGCGCGCTAAATTTTAGACATAAAAAAAGCCAACTCAAAATGGGCAGGCTCAATCATTACTAAAATTAGTAACTAAATGGGAAATCAACATGATGCTTGTGTTAACTGCAATTAATCAACAAGCATAATGATAGACGTCCGCTTTTTAATTAAGTTCATAAAAAGATCAAAACTTTTTAGATCTTTTTTAGTTTTTAATTAAAGACAACATTTGCTGCTCATCAAACTTTGTAAAGCTCATTGATTTATCAGTAAATAATGCATCAACAAGAGCTTGCTTGTCTTGCTGCATTTTAAATACTTTTTGCTCTATTGAGTTACTCATTATGAGCTTATAAACAAATACAGGATTAGTTTGACCAATACGGTAGGCTCTATCAGTCGCTTGCTTTTCTACTGCGGGATTCCACCATGGATCAAAATGAATAACAGTATCTGCTTGTGTTAAGTTAAGGCCTGTTCCACCGGCTTTTAAGCTAATTAAAAACACGGATGTTTTACCACTGGTAAACTCGTCGATTACTTTATCTCGTTGACGCGTTTGCCCTGTAAGCATACTAAAGTTAATGTTTATTTCTTCAAGGCGTTGAGCTATTAAATCGAGTGCCGATGTAAACTGACTAAATATAATAATCTTACGACCCAGGCTTAGCATAAGCGGTAAGTGTGTTGTTAACCATTCAAGCTTAGTAGAGCCTGCTTGAGTATGTGGATCTATTAATTTAGGGTGGCAACAAATTTGCCTTAACTTTAAAAGCGCCTCTAAAAATGCAAGCTTACTTTTTTGTGCGCCTTGTTCGGCAAATAAGTCTATTAGCTTCTCTTCTAATGAACGTGTAATGCCTTGGTACATTTCTTTTTGCTTAGGCTCAAACTCAAACTCTTTTGTAAGCTCTGTTTTTTCAGGTAACTCTTGCGCTACTTGTGCTTTAGCGCGGCGCATTATAAAGGGCATAATTAACGCTTTTAACTGCTCAGCCCTCTGCATATCAGCTTCACGCTCAATAGGTGTTTGAAAGTGCTGCTTAAAGTGGGCTTGAGAGCCAAGTAACGATGGCATAGCAAAATCGAGTAACGATTTAAGCTCAAGTAAATTATTCTCGATTGGAGTACCACTTAAACAAAGTTTAAAGTCGGCATTTAAGCGTTTAACTAATCGTGAGACCTGTGCGGTATCGTTTTTAATGTATTGTGCTTCATCGAGGATTATATTTTCAAAATATAATGGTGAATAATATGCAATATCACGCTTTAAAAGCGGGTATGTAGTAAGAATGCATTGCGCTTGTGCTAAGTGTTGTAAAGGATCGTTACGGTTTGATCCAAAAATAGTGGTTACTTTTAAACTTTTAGCAAATTTAGTGATTTCGTTTTTCCAATTACTCACCAAGCTAGTTGGGCACACTATAAGTGTAGGGCCTGCTTGAGGGCGGTTAAATGTACTCGCTAAAAATGCAATAACTTGGAGTGTTTTACCCAACCCCATGTCGTCAGCTAAAATACCACCTAATTGATGACGTTTTAAAAAGCTAAGCCAATCAACGCCTTGCTGTTGGTACTCACGAAGTGTTACAGAGTCATTTAAGCCATGTAATGAAACCTTAGGCATTGCCTTATCGGTATTATTTAACTCTTGTAAATATAGCTCAAGTGAATCGTCGTGAAGCTCTACGTTAATAGCTGTGTGCTTTACTAGTTCAGGTAAATACGAAAGCGGAATATTAAATTCGTCACGTGTTTTTACAAATTCAAAGCGTTCTTTAAATTCGTTTAATAAGTTAATGGCAGACTTATTAATAACCCCAAATTGACGACCAAGCGGGTAGTAATAAAACAGTTCACTTTGGCGATTCAATGACTGATAAAGCGAATCAGCATTAGTAAACAACAGCGCTGCTTTTGCGTCACACAACAATACTTTGCAGTGCATTTGATGCCCTGCTGCACGGTGTACATGTAAACTCACTTCACATTGTGGATTAGGGCTTGTTACTTTACTTACACTGACTTGCCAACCACGCTGCTTAAAGCCAGGAAATACTTCGTATATTAGCCAATGCAAATGGATAGGAGATTGCTTTGTAAATACAAGCCCACTTTGTAAACCCCCTTTACAAAATTCAAACCCTAGATTGATTAGCTCGTTAGTTACGGTGTTTTCAAATGCGCTATTTATAGTACTTGCTGGGGCAGAACCAGCTAAATAGTTTTTATTTTTATACTTAAATAACAGCGAAAGTGATAAACCTTGCTCGCCCATTGTTACTTTTAAAACAGCATTACTAGATAGCTTAGGTAACGTTGGCTGCAAGTTAGTAGGGTGCGGTATAACACCTGCACCAAAGTTATCTGCAAGTTGTTTGTATATTCTGTCAAAATTAGCGTCATGCAAAGCAGGCATAGTTTGTAAATGCGCTATTTCGTCTGCACTCAATGGTGTACGAAGACGACCCGCTTTTAAATGATCTAAATCGAGGTAAGTAGGCGGTGTTGTTTTTAATAAAGCCCAGTTTTGAGTTTGCTCGAGCTTAATAACTAATTGTGATAGATCTTTATCTTGCTCCCAACTAAAACTCAATGCTTGGCCAGATTGCGCTTTAACTGGCACGCGAGAGCGCTGAAAAAACAAGCGCTCAGTAGCGATCAATTGTTGTAGGGCACTAAAGCCCCATTGGCCTTTTAGCTCAATACTTCCTACTGCATTTTGTGAACGTATCCAGCTAAATAATCTAAAATCACTTTCGAGTAAATCATTTGGCGTTACGAAACTATTTAACTGTTGCTCTGTGAGGTTTCGGCCTAACGTGTAATCCTTTTTAGTCTCAAAATTAGCTATTTTAGGTGTTAAAAATACTTTGTTATTTTCAATATCTAATACAAATAATAATACTTGCGACGGTGTATGTTGATCACCACTTTTAAGAGCGCTTAATTCACTAAACCAATCATTAATGAAGTAATCTTCACCGTATTCACCAGAGTGCTCTATTTTAAGCTTAAACAAAATAGCAGCTAAATGTCGGCATTTGGTTTTTGCATTACACGTACAGTGTGTATCAACAGAATAACCAGTTGGTACTTTACTGATCTCAATACGTTGGTTAAATGATGATCCGTTATCCACTTGCACGGTAGAGTCTACAACAGAAAAATTAGGGGTATGCTCTAGCCAGGTGATTTGACCTTTCTTGTAGTACTCTTTGCCTTTATCTAAGACATTTTCGCGAAAAAGTTTTTTAATAAAGCGTTCAGAAAGAGGAAACTGGGTAGCCTGCTCATTTTTAATTTCTTCAAAAATAGCCATTAAATCATTTTTTGATAAGTTAGCAGACATGTCACTCTAAGCATTAAATTTTAAAAATAATTCTGCCAGTATATGCCTTATGTGCTCTGAGCTAAAGCACTATTAACAAGATATAAACTGGTTGGAGCTGATAGCTTAGTAAAAAATCGGTTTATAGGTAAAAATGAGTATAAAATTTCGCAAAATATTAGGCACTACACATAAATATAATGATTAAACGACACGTTATAGATCACAATTTTACTAACAATAATAATAAACCAAGAGCAAATAGCTAAAAGGGGGCGATTAGTTAGTAAAAAAGTGATCTTGAAGAGGAAATATGATTATTTAAGGTAGGATTAGGCTAGTAGAGATCAGATTTTTACTAACAAAACAATCTGTCAGATCAGTATTTAACTAAGTAGGCACGTCTGACAGATCATTATTTAACTAACTAATTAAAAGCACTTAATAGCTTAGTTAATTGTTCTAAGCGTTTGTCTGTCATCACTTTATTGTCGATTTTGATAGACACATCACCACTTTTTAAATTGCGTTGCACCGATACAAACTTATTTTCAAGTACAGCTTCACGCTTAACAGCAGCTTGAGGCTCAGCAGTTAGGCATTTGGTGATTGCCATTGCACGCTTGTCGTCACTTGTAATGGCGTTTAGCTCTTCATCACTAGCTAGGTCACTAACAAGTTGATTAAACGCCTCTTGGTCTCTCTCTTTTGCGCTCATGAGCTTTTTAGCCACTTCGCGACCCACGTGATTCGCAGTAGGGTAGAGTGCAATAACTTCAGCAGGTATTTGTTCATACGCTTTAACAGCATCTGCAATGGCGGTGTGTGATACACCTTCAATTGCAGCAATCTCTCTGTAAGATCCTTTTTTACCTTGTTCAATAAGCTCATTTTTAGTTTGCTGGTAAGCTTGTCCTAGCTCCCATAGACTTGGAGCGATATATTGATCTGAAGATACAGCTAAAATTTTAGCGTCTTGCTCAGTAAAGTCACTTGAACTAAGTACTAAATAATCGGCGTTACCTAAAATACAGGCCATACGACGGCGAGAACCCGCTAAGACTAAGCTTTTATCACCCTGATCCCAAAGTAACGCAGGGTGCTGATTACGGCCATCCTCTGCAATGGCAGGTAAAATATCCGATACTGACTTTTCGTTAAGAAGTGCTTGTACACGGCGGTTTTTACCGTATACACCAGTTGTAGATTCAATGTCAGCGTGTGCGATCACTTTGCAAATAAGTGTAATTTGGCGCTCAGGATCGCTCGGTGCTGGCATGCGAATTACATCACCAGCATTTGCTTGTTCAAGTAATGCGTCAAGGCTACTACTTCCTACAGCTGTTGCAAAAGGATCTAAGCGGGTGTCATTTTTACGTTTTTTAGCCATTTTTATTTAACATCCTTACTTAGGGGTATTGAGTGTTGATTGAGTTGACTGCCAATTTGAACGAATAAGCATTTCTAGCTCATCGACCACATCTTTAATATTTTCTTGAGCGCGCATTAGTGATTCACGGCTTGCTAAGCTGTCTGACGCTTTTTGATCAAAAATAGTATTGAAAGACGAAGAGCTAGCAGTAATCGCCGAGCTGTGGTTGATTGGGTAACTCATAACTTGGCGACCGAATGCACTACGAACATCTTTAACAATATCGCGCTGTGAGTGATTACCTTTTACATAGTTGGTAACTAAAAACTGCATAAAGTCCCATCCCTCATGGCCAAGTGCCGCAACGGTATGGTAAATCTCGCCTAGTCGTTTTAAATATTTATTATTAGCATCAAAGTCTACAGCTTCTGGATGAACAGGGATAAGCATCGCAGTAGAAGCCATTAATGCATTATAAAACATAAAGTTAAGAGTTGGAGCTGTATCTATCAATATAATATCAAACTCGTCTTTAACAGGGTCAATTACTTTTTCAAGTAATTTATGGTAATGGCGAGTTTGCTCATAATTTGAGGTGTCTTTGAGTAATGTTGCAGTTTCATGCTCAAAGTAAAAATCGTCCATACCTGATGGTAGTACACGAATATTTGGGATATGCGTTGGTAAAAATGAGTTTGAAACAAATTCAGGCCATGTTTCGCCCTCATCTAAATCTATACAATCACGCATTAGATCACCAACAGTAATTGGGTCATGCTCGCTTGAAGGAAAAAAGCTTGAAGAAGAGCCTTGAGGATCTAAATCAATTATTCCAATGCGATAGCGCTTAATATTTGTAGTTGCCAGCGCTGCTGCAATATTAACCATGCTGGTTGTTTTGCCACAGCCACCTTTGAGAGAATTAATGACGATAACTTGCAGCTTATCATCACCAGTACGATGATCTGGTTTAATATCCATAATATCAGCCATAGCAAAAATGTTTACTAATGTGTAAGCATAATGACCATTGGCGCCGCGTTTTATGTTTAAATCATCAAAGTCACCGTTATCATGACGTCTTTTTAAAGTACGATTATTACAACCTAATAAATCGGCAGCTGCTTTTTGCGTATAAGTTCTTAATTCTTTTTCTTCTGATTTAAGATGAGCACGATAGTGCTGAATACGACCTTCTAATGATTTTTCAGCTACTTCGGCAGTTGCTTTTAAAAGCCGGTAGGTACTTAACGCGTTATTATTGATAGACATACTTTCTTCCTCAAAGTTAGGCAGTTAGTATAATGTCCATTCAAATTGCTGTAAATAACTATTTAAGACGACATGCATTTTAAAAAGAAGACATTTAAAAATACTTTTACACTTTTAATATTGCTTAGTATAAATAAAGAAGTTTAAAGGTGGTTAAATATATAAGGTATTAAAGGTTAAGGACCTTAAATTAACACATAACATTATGATTAATATAAACAATATAAAAAAAAGCAGATCAGCGTTATACTTGGTTAAGATCAGATCTTTATCTACCTGCAGATCACCTTTTTACTAAGCCTTATTTTTTAAATCAAGTTACACACAGGTTGCGCATAAGGTTATGAACAAAAAGAGCCCTTGAGATCAATTTTTTACTAAGTAAATTATAAAGTTATGCACTAACCTTAGCGTCAATAGGTTCGTTTAATTAGTATAGATCTGATCTGTACTTGGTACAGATCAGATCTATGCTAACTCGATAAGCCTTTATCCACAGGGATATTAATTTTCGTATGAATTTGTCGTGCTAAATTTTAAAATAAAGCCATTGTGGTGGACAAAATAACAGCTGAGTTAGTAAAAAACCGATTTGAGATGACCTAGTTAGTAAAAATATGATCTGAAATCGCAAGTTATGTACATTACTTAGTATAATAGTGATCTAAACGTTTTATTTAAAGTCAGATCACTTTTATACTAACTTAAACATTTAACTTTTGTTGTTTAATGTGTTGTTATTAGATGTCGCAATAAAAATGGAAATAAGAACAATGAGCCGAAAGGTCAACATCTCGGTAGATAATTTGCCCGATACACTCAGGGGCCAAATCCACGGGGTGGAAAGTGCAATTGATAACGAAAGTCTAGCACTATTTACAGACAACAAAGACGTGCGAATTTCTATTGAAAATGCAGCTCATGGTTTACGTGCATATTCAAACACGTTTAATCATTATGATTTGTGGGGCCGTTTTGTTCGCTCTGGCTATAAAAAATTGCCACTTGAAGAAGCGCCTAAAAAAACAATCATTACGCGTAAAATATCAGAAAAAGTAGATGGTATTTTATACGATGGTGAGATAAAAATTACCCCTGCTGTTGTCAGTACTCGTAAAGATGGCGAAGATGTTGAGTATCTTGTTTGGCCATCGGACAGAGAAGAAAAAGTAGAACGAGCACTTATTCGTTTAGCTTCTAAAGGCAAAATAGTTAAAATTAATTTTAAGTCCGGTATTCAATACGCGGTTGTTTTTTCTATGAACGAATTAGCGCAAGAGCTCAAAGCGGTAGGGCAGTCAATGCCATATCCTGCAATTAAAGAGTCACTTGAAGCATTGCAAGGTTCTAAACTTTCATTTAAATATTCAGCAACCGATACTAAAAACTCCGATATAGATGATTCGTTTTACGAGTCAAATATGAACTTTTTATCGTCACTTCACTTTAGTGGCAAAAAAGGTCAAGGTGGCAATGTAAAGTGTGTGGCCTGCTTAAATGCGTTTGTTCATAACATGATTGATAACCTTGAATACAAAGGGTATTACTTTAATAGTGCACAAGAATTAAAACGGGGATTGTCGCGTTGGATGATGCTTCGTTTGTATCACCTTTGGCGTTATGCAGCTCCAGGTAAAACGTATCATTTTAGATTACTTTCTATTATGGAAAAATACGGATCTATTTATTCAACTGATGATATTACGGAAAATAAATTAAAAGCGCTTCGTCGTGATATGACCACCACAATGAAAGATTTGATTGAAAAAGGTGCTATATCAGAATACAGCATTACAAACGTCAAAGATGACAAAACTGGTAACATTATTGATTACACATACGAAATGCACCCGTCTGATCAGTTTTGCGATGAAATACTTACATTGAACAAACACAACAAACGCATTGAGATTCAAGGCGGTAAACGTATTGTTGAAAATGCAGTGTTAATTGATGAAGATAAAATAGAAGAGATAGTAGAAAAATAATAAACGTTATTTAAATACTGTACATATTTACTAAAAAGGCCACATATTGTGGCCTTTTTAACATAATAGCTATCGGTCAACTTGTTCTAAATATAGCCTATCTACTAAAAAATCATACTCACGTTTTCGAGGATGAGCTTCGGGTTTTTTATAATCAGGTAAGATACCTAGTTTAACGTCTGGTTCTGGATTAATCAGAATAAATGGTAATGCGGCGCTCACATGATAGCGGTTTTGTGCTGTGTATCTCACATTAACTTGAGGGCTTACGCGAGTAGGGCGACGAATTCTTAATTTTTCCTTTTCACCTAAACTAGCAACCCGTAATTGTTCTTGAGCTACAAGTGATTGCCATTTTTGCTGATCTATCATTCTTGGATTTCGATAACTGGCCGATTTGTCGAGCATTTCGAGGGCCATTTTTTTAGTCAACGTTTTAGTTGCGTGCTTGTGCATCCAAGTAAACCTAACAGAAAATGGTGATTCACTCTCACTGTGAATCTTACGATAGGCAGCAAGTGTTATTAAATTTGGTATTGCATTATGAACAGCCTCAAATCGGGCATCGTTATTATCAATTGCCAATATACACTCTTTGAAACTAGCTTTAGCTTTGTTAACCTGTGCTATACGATTATTTAAAGCTTGTTTATCTGCATTTTTAATAACAAGTAAACCAGGGTGCCTTTTTAACACGCGACTACTTAAGCCCGATTTTTTATAAATGTCAGAAAAGGAGTTTAAAATTGCCTTTTGAGCCGGCGCTCCAGTTATTTTAGAGACAAGTATGGACTCAGGAACCTTATTTTCATCTAAATTACTTACATCAGGTAACTGATAGTACTCTGCTTTGGAAAACTCACATTCGTTTAATTCCTCAATTAACCTTAAAGTTAATTCGTTCATTAAATCAAACTGACTCCTAATTTGCACTTTAGTAACCACGACACACCTTAAAGAACACATCTTACTAATTTCATATTATTGCACGGACTTTGCATTGAGTAAATTCTTAATAAAATAATACCCGCTGTTCAGATAACACTATAATAAATATAAGTATGATGTGTCCTTTTGTGAGGTGAATAGTTCTGCTTGGTGCGGTTGTATTCTAAATAATAGTGTTGGTTTTGGTTGTTTCTCTAATTAGTGATTAATATTATAACGTGTTTAATTATGGGTCTATCATCCAAAACCTTAGAATGTCATACATGCTTTTTACATGAGAGCCATTTAAGGCATCACTGGCAGTTAAGTTTTTAATTATCACAACTTGCTAAATAACGCTGACGGCAGGGTGAGAAGATGAGGGGCGAATCAGCAGATAAACCTTGTGTCAGTTGTAAGTATATTCTGGCATGAGAATAATCAACAGCGTTATTCTACTAGGCATAAAGTACATATAAATGAGCAACACAAAATGCCCTATCATATATTTAGGCCTGCACATAGCCCCTGTTAGTTAATAATTAATTTAGCGCGTAAAGTTAAGATTACGTTTGATGTAATTTAAGTATGATGTGTTCTTAAGTAAAATACATATAATATTCCCTTGTGCTTTATTTATTCTCAATGTGTTAAAATTGAAACTAATTAACTCTAATTGTATGTTTTTAATCACTTTAGTTTATTTAAAATAAAACTAAAGTGATTGTTATATAACCGCCTAAGTTAAGTAAAATTACTTTTATACTTAACTCATAACTAAATAATTGGAAAATAGTGAATTTAGTCCTTGAACATAGGGGTCTGCATACGTTAATTTCTTCTTATCAGGTAATGTAGGAATGAGGAAAAATTATGTCATCGTGGAACCCAAATAGCTGGAGAGAGCTGCCAATACTGCAGCAGCCACAGTACCCAGATCAAGAAATACTTAAATCAGTAGAAGGCCAATTAAAAACGGCTCCGCCTCTAGTTTTTGCAGAAGAAACAAGAAGCCTATTTAAACAACTTGAAGACGTGTGCGAAGGTCGTGCATTTTTACTTCAAGGTGGTGACTGTGCCGAGTCGTTTAGCGATTTTAATGCCGCTAATATTCGCGATACATTCAAAACAATTTTACAAATGGCTGTTGTATTAACTTATGGCGGTAAATGCCCAGTAGTTAAAATAGCGCGTATGGCTGGTCAATACGCTAAACCTCGTTCAGCAGACTTAGAAACAATTAATGGCGTGTCTTTACCATCTTACCGTGGCGACATTATTAATAATATTGAGTTTACAGAAGAAGCGCGCATTCCAGACCCACAACGTTTAATGACTGCATACCATCATAGTGCTGCTACGTTAAACTTATTACGTGCATTTGCACAAGGTGGCCTAGCCGATCTTCACCAGGTTAACCGCTGGAACATGGGCTTTGTTGCTGCAAATCCACTTAAAGAAAAATACCAACAACTTGCAGATAAAATTCAAGACGCACTAGAGTTTATGGAAGTGTGCGGAATTAACTCTACAATTGCGCCAAGCTTAAAAGAAACCGATTTATACACTTCTCACGAAGCTTTACTACTTGGTTACGAAGAGGCACTAACACGTCGCGACCATTTATCGGGTGACTGGTACGATTGTTCTGCTCACTTTGTTTGGATTGGTGAACGTACACGCCAACTAGACCATGCACATATTGAATTCTTTAAAGGCATTAAAAACCCAATTGGTGTTAAAGTTGGCCCAGGTATGGACCCAGATGACCTAATTCGTTTAATTGACGCATTAAACCCAGATAATGTTCCTGGTCGTTTAACGCTAATTACGCGTATGGGTGCAGACGTACTGCCAGAAAAACTCCCAGCACTAGTAAGAAGAGTTCAACAAGAAGGCCGTAAAGTAATTTGGAGCTCAGATCCAATGCACGGTAATACTGAAAAAGCGACTTCAGGTTACAAAACGCGTAACTTCGATAATATCATGCGCGAGATCAGTCAGTTCTTCGCTGTACACAAAGCTGAAGGTTCATACGCAGGTGGTGTTCACCTAGAAATGACAGGTCAGCACGTAACAGAATGTACAGGCGGTGCTTACGGTTTATCTGACGATGACTTAGCACAGCGTTACAAAACGCAGTGTGATCCACGCCTTAACGCCGACCAAGTATTAGAGTTAGGCTTTTTAGTCGCTGATTTACTAAAAGACGCACGTAAATAATATTTATTGATACAAAAAAACCGCTTAGTTGCGGTTTTTTTTATTTCATATTTGATGACTAAGTTAGTACTTACGTCGCTCCAAGTCTGTCTCTATCAGTATTTTTGCAGAAATTTCTTCAACAGAATGATGCGTAGAATTAAAGTAAGCTATTTTGTGACGCTTATACAACATTTCTACTTCGCGCACCTCAATACGACACTGTTTAATTGAAGCATACTTAGAGTTAGCCATACGTCGATGCCTTATAGCCGCAAGCCTCTCAGGGTCAATCGTGAGCCCAAATAACTTATGTTTATAAGGGACTAAACATTTAGGCAAACCTTCATTATCTAAATCTTCTTCTGTAATAGGGTAGTTAGCCGCTTTAATGCCGTACTGCAGTGCTAAGTATAAGCTTGTCGGGGTTTTACCACTTCTGCTAACGCCAATTAAAATGATGTCTGCCTCGGAAAAGTTTTTAATATTTCCGCCATCATCATTCATAAGCGCATAGTTAACCGCATCAATTCTAAAATCATAACTTTTTTCATGGATAGAATGCGTACGATGCATTTTTGGAACAGGGGCTACATTGAGTTCTTTTTCTATTTTTTCGCTATACGTAGTTAAAAAATCATACGTAACTGCATCAGCCGATTTTATAATTTCACTTAAATTGTGATTCACAAAAGTAAAAAACACGAAAGGCTTTTCACCTGTTTTTGCAGTGGTTGCATTAATTAAAGCTTTAATTTCGTGCGCTTTTTCTTCAGTTTCTACAAATGGAATTGTTTTATGATTAAAATCGATAGGAAACAACGACAAAGTCGCATGCCCAAATACCTCTGAAGTAATTGCTGTTCCATCTGATATATAAAAAGCAGTTCTCATAATTAACCTTTTTATTGCGTTTAAATCCCTAAAATGGGTTTCCCACGGTTTACGTGAGGACTGTTGCCAGTGTAGAATGATGACGACCTTTATAAAAGGTTTTCTTTCTTAACTCTCACAGTTAGACCTACAATTTGTTTTTTTTGGAGAAAGATCCGTGCAAGAATACGTTCTCTGGTATCAAGAGCTTGGTATGCAAGATGTTCCTCGAGTTGGCGGTAAAAACGCGTCACTTGGCGAAATGATTTCAAACCTCGCAAACGCAGGTGTACAAGTACCGGGTGGTTTTGCAACTACCGCAGATGCTTTTAATGAGTTTCTAGATCAATCAGGACTCACCGCCAAAATTCATGACATCCTAGATACACTGGATGTTGATGATGTAAATACACTCGCTAAAGTCGGTGCCGATATCCGCCAATGGATAATCGACACACCATTCCAACCAAACCTAGATCAAGCCATTCGCGACGCATATAGCCAACTCCATGGCGATACTGCAGCAGATGTTTCATTTGCAGTACGTTCATCAGCTACCGCTGAAGATATGCCAGATGCATCATTCGCAGGCCAACAAGAAACTTTCCTTAACGTTGTCGGTATCGATTCAGTCATGGTCGCTATTAAACACGTATTTGCTTCATTATTTAATGACCGCGCAATCTCATATCGTGTTCACCAAGGTTACGATCACCGTGGTGTAGCGTTATCAGCAGGTATACAGCGCATGGTACGTTCAGATAAATCAGCATCTGGCGTAATGTTTAGTATTGATACAGAGTCTGGTTTTGAAGACGTTGTATTTATTACATCAAGCTACGGCTTAGGTGAAATGGTTGTACAGGGCGCGGTTAACCCTGATGAATTTTATGTTCATAAACCAACACTCCTTAAAAATAAACCTTCAGTAGTACGTCGTAATATTGGCTCTAAAGCCATACAAATGATTTACTCAGAAGACAAAGCACATGGTAAGCAAGTAGACATCGTTGATGTTGACCCTGAGCTTTCTAATAAATTTTCGATTACAGATGAAGAAGTGCAAGATCTTGCCAAACAAGCTGTAATCATTGAAAAACATTACGGTCGTCCTATGGACATCGAATGGGCAAAAGATGGAAACGACGGCAAACTATATATAGTTCAAGCACGTCCAGAAACTGTCCGCTCAAACGAAGACTCAAACGTAATGGAACGTTTTCAATTAAATGGCACAAGTAATGTACTTGTTGAAGGCCGTGCAATTGGTCACAAAATTGGTAGCGGTGTTGTACGTGTTCTTGATTCAATTAAAGAAATGGACCAGGTACAAGTAGGCGACATTTTAGTAACCGATATGACCGACCCTGACTGGGAACCAATCATGAAACGTGCAGCAGCGATTGTTACAAATCGTGGTGGCCGTACCTGTCACGCGGCAATCATTGCACGCGAACTTGGTATTCCGGCAGTTGTTGGTTGTGGTAATGCAACTGATTTAATTAAAGCGGGACAAGAAGTAACAGTATCGTGCGCCGAAGGCGATACCGGCTTTATTTACGAAGGTATTTTAGATTTTGAAATACTAACGTCACGCGTTGATAAAATGCCAGAACTACCAATGAAAGTAATGATGAACGTGGGTAACCCCGATCGCGCCTTTGACTTTGCACGCTTACCGCATGCAGGTGTTGGCCTTGCGCGAGTTGAATTTATTATCAACCGTATGATTGGCGTTCACCCTAAAGCGTTATTAAATTTTGATGCGCAAACAGATGCATTAAAAGCAGAAATTACTGACATGATTGCCGGTTACGAATCACCAGTAGAGTTTTACATAACAAAACTGGTTGAAGGTATTTCAACGCTTGGTTGTGCTTTTGCACCGGAGCGTGTAATTGTGCGTATGTCTGATTTTAAATCAAACGAATACGCAAACCTAGTTGGTGGCCAGCAATACGAGCCAGAAGAAGAAAACCCAATGATTGGTTTTCGTGGCGCCGCACGTTATATCTCTGAAGATTTCCGCGATTGTTTTGCATTAGAATGTGAAGCTATAAAACGCGTAAGAAACGACATGGATATGGCAAACATAGAAATCATGATCCCATTCGTACGTACCCTTGAAGAAGGTAAACGCGTAATTGAACTACTAGAAGAGCATGGCCTTAAACGTGGTGAAAATGGTCTTAAAGTAATCATGATGTGTGAGCTGCCTTCAAATGCATTACTTGCTGATGAATTTTTAGAAATGTTTGATGGTTTTTCTATCGGCTCTAACGATTTAACACAGTTAACGCTTGGTCTTGACCGTGATTCTGGTTTAATCGCACATTTATTTGATGAGCGTAACCCAGCAATTAAAAAACTACTTTCTATGGCAATTAAAACAGCTAAAGAAAAAGGCAAGTACGTAGGTATTTGTGGTCAAGGTCCTTCAGATCACGAAGACTTTGCAGCATGGTTAGTAGAGCAGGGCATTGACTCTGTTTCATTAAACCCAGATACAGTAATAGAAACATGGTTATACCTAGCTAAAAAATTAGCAAAGTAATAAATAGGTAAGCTATAAAAAATGCCAGCAATGTATTGCTGGCATTTTTTTATAACCAATTAAAAGTTAAATTAACGGGCTAATTTTTTATCTAAATAAGCACATGATTTAGTTAACGCCTTTTGACAAAGTGATAAGTAATGTCGCGCTTTAGGGTAGTAAAACGAAAAACACATAAACCCGCCATAAAAAATATAATCGATGGGCCAGGGACGATCGCAAAAAATAATCCTAGCAAAATAAATAGCACGCCACTGATCTGTAATAGTAATTTTTTCATATAACACACCTCATTACTCGTTAACTTGAGTATAATTTAAGCTGCATTAAAATCGACTAAAAGAGTGTTACAAACTGTAAAATCTTCAATTTCTATTCGCCATCACCATGATATAATTAGTCAAATGCCCTAAAATATCGCCGTCATGATAGCAACAATTACACAGCAAGATGCCGCGACAGTACTTGTCGCAAATTACCTAAATACCATTGCAAGCCAAGGTTTTAGTGGAGATACCGATGCCAGTTATGCAACGCGTATTACTGCTTCAACCGATAACAGTGTGTATCAGGAAATACCCCAAGGTGTTATTTTTCCAAAAAATGAAAAAGATATTCAACTCGCACTGCAAACTGCATCTCGCGACCCATTTTTATCATTAACTTTTGGCCCTCGTGGTGGCGGAACAGGTACTAACGGTCAATCGTTAACACCAGGTATTGTTGTAGATTTGTCTCGCTATATGCGCGAAATCCTCGAAATAAATGTAGAAGAAGGCTGGGTACGCGTTCAAACTGGCGTAATAAAAGATCAACTTAATGACTTTTTAAAACCTTATGGTTTTTTCTTCTCACCCGATTTATCTACTAGTAACAGGGCAACTATTGGTGGCATGATAAGTACTGACGCATCTGGGCAAGGTTCGTTAGTTTACGGAAAAACAAGCGATCATGTTTTAGGGCTTACAACTTATTTAGTCGATGGTACACCTATGTGTACCTCACCAATAAACATCGACAAAGCAAAAATTATAGCCGAGCAAGACTCTTTAATTGGTAGTTTATATAAAACAGTTTTAGATATTTCAGTTAATGAACGCGCAGCTATTTTAGCTAAGTTTCCACGATTAAATAGGTTTTTAACCGGTTACGACCTAGAGCATGTGCTAAGTGATGACTTACTTACTTTTGACATGAGCCGACTAATCACCGGGTCAGAAGGCTCATTAGGTATAGTAACTGAAGCTAAATTAAACCTAACACCGATTGCCGAATTTAAAACCCTTATAAATATCAAGTACGATAGTTTTGACTCAGCACTTCGTCATTCACCGTTTTTAGTTGATGCACGCGCAACATCGGTAGAAACCGTAGATAGCAAAGTTTTAAACTTAGCGCGTGAAGACATCATTTGGAATTTAGTATCGGACTTAATAACTGACGTACCAAATAAAGATATGCAAGGCCTTAACATGGTCGAGTTTAATGCAGTATCAAACGATGATATAAAAGACAAAGTAGACACACTTTGTAAGCTTCTAGATGAATGCGTAGCAAATCAAACTAATGGCGTTATTGGATATCAGTTAACCAGTGATAAAAGCGATATACTAAAAATTTACGCAATGCGTAAAAAATCAGTAGGTTTATTAGGTAATGTAAAAGGCAGTCAAAAACCACTCGCCTTTGCAGAAGACACTGCAGTACCCCCTGAAAATTTAGCAGATTATATTGTCGAATTTAGAGCATTACTCGACAGCCATAATTTACAATATGGTATGTTTGGCCATGTTGATGCTGGGGTTTTACACGTACGCCCAGCACTTGATATGTGCGACCCAGAACAAGAAAAACTACTTAGAACTATTTCAGATCAAGTAGTAAAACTAACCGCTAAGTACGGTGGTTTAATGTGGGGCGAACACGGTAAAGGTTACCGAAGTGAATACAGCCCTGAATTTTTTGGTGAGCATTTATATACGCAACTTCGTAAAATAAAAACAGCTTTCGATCCTAACAACCGCATTAACCCCGGTAAAATATGTACTCCTATCGATAGTGAAAACTCACTAGTTAGTGTTGATGGACAAAAGAGATCGCACTTCGATAAGCAAATATCAATAGAAGTTAAAACCAGTTTTAACAATGCAATGACCTGTAATGGTAATGGCATATGCTTTAATTACGATGAAAATTCACCTATGTGTCCATCGTATAAAGTAACCGGCGATCGTCGTAATTCACCAAAAGGTCGCGCAAGTTTAATGCGCGAATGGCTTCGTTTACAAGAGTCAAAAAATGTAGATTTACTCGAAGTAGAAAAGCAGCTTAACAAAGGTGAAGTAATCACCTGGTGGGAACGTTTCGTTCACAGCCGCGAAAAACGAAAAGGTATTTACGATTTTTCTCACGAAGTAAAAGCGTCAATGGATGAATGTTTAGCGTGTAAAGCATGTACAACTGCCTGCCCAATTAAAGTAGATGTTCCTACTTTTCGTTCGCGCTTTTTAAATTATTATCATAGTTATTATGCACGTCCGCTAAAAGATTACCTTGTTGGTAACATAGAAAATAGCGCGCCATTAATGGCAAAGTTCGCTAAAGTTATAAATCCAATTGTTAAAACATCATTAGTTAGTAATGTTATTAAAAAAACGGTTGGCTATGTTGATACACCACAGTTGAGTATTCCTGCACTTTCAAAGCGTGTTACTAAAACACAAAAATTTGATTTTGATTTATTAAATAAATTAAATGCAGAGCAACAAAGTGAGTATGTATTAATAGTACAAGACCCATTTACGAGCTTTTACGAAGCGGAATTAGTAGAAAGTTTTATTACTTTAATAACCCAACTTGGCAAAAAACCAATGCTATTACCTTTTAAACCAAATGGTAAACCGCAACACGTAAAAGGTTTTTTGCATGAATTTAAAGTTACAGCTAAAAATGCAGCTGAGTTTTTAAATAAATTAAATGATATTAATGCACCGTTAGTCGGTTTAGATGCTTCACTCGTTATGTGCTACCGCGATGAATATAATACAATTTTAGAAAATAACCGTGGTGAATTTAATGTGCAACTTGCCCATGAATGGTTAGAAACACAATCGTTTAAATCACTAAACGCAAAGCAAAATACTGATACCGAATTTACATTACTGAGTCACTGTACTGAAACAACTGCACTGCCAAAAGCAGCAAATGTTTGGCAAACAATTTTCAGTGATATTGGTTTAACATTAAAAACAACAAATACAGGTTGCTGTGGAATGGCGGGGACTTATGGCCACGAAGCACAAAATCAAGATAACTCACGTGCACTTTACGAAATGAGTTGGAAACCAATTGTAGATAAAAATAAACCAGAGCAACTTTTATCTACGGGCTTTTCTTGTCGTAGCCAAGTTAAACGTTTTGAGAAATTTAAACCCAAACACCCAATTGAATTACTCGCACAGGTACTTAGATAATAAAAGTTAAAAAAAGGCGTAACTTAAAAATAAGTTACGCTTTTTTTATTAATACCCATTCGCTTAATTAAATGATCGTTTTTGAGGCTGGAAAAACGCCTTGATACCACGTCAATAAATTCACTAATTTTTATAAAAGCTATTTAGATTTTTTAGCGAAACTGTCTGCAATTGGCTTTGTACTTATACCGTGAATAAATACACTAAACAAAATAGTCGTCATTGCTATTGTCGCTATTTGATATTTGTTTTCTATTTGCGTATCAATCACCATCAATGTAAAAACAATTGATGCTAATCCTCTTGGTCCAAACCACGCAAATGTAAAACGCTCTTTAATATTCAATGCCGTAAACTGCAGTGACAACATAACAGGAATTATTCTAATTAATGTTGTACTTAATAAAGCGTAAATTATAATTTCAGTATTTAATTTCGGGATAACTAAGTAAGCACAAACAAACCCAAACAAACACCAAATCATTAGCGATGTAAAATCTGCGATGTGCTCTGAGTCTTCAATTAATTCTGTTCTAACTTCTTCAGTCGAAAATTTGTCAAATAGTAAACCTGCAATAAACACCGCAATAAATCCACTGCCATGAAAATACTGAGTGACAGAAAACACAGCCATAGCAAAACCAAGTAATAAAAATGGACTGGTATTTTGTGCAAAGTAATGACGTTTCATTGCAAAGTTTAAACTCGGTATAAAAACAGCGATACTTGTAATAGCTATTAATAGAGCCAGGCCAAGCTCTCGGCCAAACACACTTAATGTTTGTGTTGCAGTAATAGCTGAGTCAGGATTTTTAGCGAGTAATATAAATATTAAAAATATGGGCACACATAATCCATCGTTCAAACCACTTTCAGTATTTATTCCTTCGCGTATTTTTTCAGGCACTTGTGTACTTGCTAGTAACCCTTTACTTAATGCCGCATCAGTAGGTGTTAAAATAATAGCGAGCAACGCCGCTTGAATAAGTGAAAGCTCAGCAAAGAAAAATAAAGCAACAGCAATACCGAGTAATAAAGTTAAGGGTAGGGCAACAAACAACAGTAAACTAGGATACTGAAAACTATGCCTTAATACACTTAACTTTGATTTAGCTGCATCAGAAAATAAAAATATACTTAGCGTAAGCTCTATAAATGGTAATAAAAGATCAACGCCTTCTTTTATTTTATCCCCTTCGTTGGGTAGCATTAAAGCTAAACATATTCCCCCAACAACAAAAAACATTGGGCCTGTTACTTCTGTTTTTTCTAACTGGCGAAGTGTTAAAGAATAAATTAAAAATAGTCCGCCTATAAATGATATTACTAAATACTCCATTAAATTTTCCTTTTAAGTCCTGATTTTGCTCGCTCTTTAATATTTGTTTGAATATAAATTTGATCGGTAGTCGCAATTTTAGAATGGCCTAAATCTTCTGATAAATGTTTGAGCGGTCTGGTTTGCGCATCATGTGTAGCACCAGTATGACGAAGCCAATGTGCAGTTGCAGCGCCAAGTTGTTCAGCGTCATCTTTAAAACCATCATTAAGTAATGATTGCTGAGCATAATCAAAACTTTGTTGAACTAAACGCCTAATTTGCCTTACGGTCATACCACCTTGACCGCGAATTTTATGAACTAACGGCTCAGATTCATCAACCCGAGGAAGGGCAGGTAGACCTCGATATAATCTGTATCGTTTTAAATATTCAACAAAATCATCACTCAAGGTTACATCTCGTAATTTATTACCTTTACCCATTATACGTAAAAACCAAAATCCATCATTATCTTGCCAAAAATGAGACATCACCGGCGACCATTGTGGGCGCTCAGATAATTCTGAAATTCGTAAATAAAGACCTTTTAAGCAGGCAAGCGTAAACAAATTTCGCTCTAAATCAGGGTTATGTTCGCATAAATCACGCGTTACACCAAAAACGTATTCCCATTGAATATCACTTAATGTATCAGGAATTTGAATTTGTGATTGAACAACTAAATACGGGCTATTTTTTTTAACAACAGGGACAAAGTTCGCGAATGTTTTTTCTTCGAGTAGGGCAAACTTATAAAATACATTTAAGGCAGTAAACATGGCCGATAAAGTTTGTTGGCTGGCAGTCGATTCTTTTAGCATAAAAGGGCGCCAATTTTGATTTAATCTACGAATTCCTTGCTCATCTTTATAACGCCATTGCACTGAAGTTGCAGCCCATTCTTTATCAGGTTCAACCATAAAATCAACGTAAGCTTCAATATCTTCACGTTTTAAATCGAATACTGATTTTTCTGCTATTAACCACGACCATAAATAAAAGCGTTCAAGTTCATTTCGAAAACGGCTATAAGTCGCTTCTGATTTTCTGCCATAAACATATAAAAACTGATATAAGAATGTCAGATCGGCTTTTGATTCAGTTACAGTCAAGCCAACTTCCTGTATAAAGGATGCAAGTTCTGGGTATTCTGAATTTAGAGTACCGTCATCTAGATGGGCAATTTGATATCTTAATTGTTTTAACGTATCAACCAAAGCAACAAGCATAATGTATAAATATTCAATTAAATAATAGGTTTACAGAATAACGTTAAAGTCCGATACTGTCTAGTATTGGACATAGTAAAGCTCTAATTATTTTAATACCGTGATTATTCTATGGTTGTTGGTTGCTATATCTTATTAAGGAAAACATTATGAAAAAACTAATTATACTAAGCGTACTTGCTTTAACTGTTGCGTTAACTGGGTGTGCTACTACAGGTAGTGCATCACCAAGCGAAAAACGTTCACTTGTACAAAGTATGAAAACAAATACATTAGATAAACTATACGCTGAAAAACCTGATGTTAAAAAACAAATTGCTAATTCGGCTGGTTACGCTGTTTTTGATAACGCGAACGTAAATGTTGTTTTAGCCAGTTTTGGTGGCGGTTACGGCGTAGTTAAAAATAACCTTACTGGTAAATCGACTTACATGAATATGGGTGAAGCCGGTTTAGGGCTTGGTTTAGGTGTAAAAGATTTTAACGTTGTAATGGTTTTTCATAACCAAGCTGCACTAAATAGATTTATTGAACATGGTTGGGCATTTGGCGGAAACGCTGATGCAGCAGCAAAATATGAAGATAAAGGCGGTGCACTGGTTGCCGAAGCAATTGCAGATCAAGTTACTGTATATTCTGTAACCGAAAATGGCCTTGCACTACAAGCTGTATTAAAAGGTACCAAGTTTTGGGTTGATTCAGAGCTTAATTAACCTCCAAATTACTCTCCTAAAAGCGAGCTGGTTTGTATAATCACGCTCGCTTTATTAAAACCCATACAATTTAACATAACGTAATTTATGGGCAATAGCTACCTTTGGGTAAAGGTAAAACCCTCTGATGTTCATGTTCAGTTAGTACAACGCTAGAAATGGTCTGCTAGAAAATCCAATCTATGTAAAAAACTCTTAAGTAAAAACCATAAAACCCAAGATTTATATTTACTTGATTTACAGGATCAATTACTTCTTATTATTGGTGAAATATCTGAAAGGACAGAAAGTTAAGCCTTTGTAGGTGAAGCCCTACATCATGATAGATATAAGAAAAAATCTGATATGCCTTTAAAAATACAACCTAGAATACTAAATGTTTTTTTTATAATATTCTCAAGCCCAAAATAGCTTCAAGAACAGTGATTATTGTTAAAATTAAAATCTGTATATTAGTATTTGTTTGTAATAATTCAAGTCTTCCTTGGACAAAATCATTCATTGCCCACTTATTAGGAACGTCATATTTCTCATCATTTTTATGATTTACATCATATTGATATGTATAAATGGTTACTTCTTTATCCTTTGCTTCAAACTCAGCTTCTATCCATATTGGACCAGAGATAGCCATTGTAACTACGTAAAAATAGATCTCTGTACTTTCATTAGGATTTAGCTGTTTAATATTGGGCTTTTTATTTGAGCTTACAACCATGTTCATTGAACAAAGAGTAATTTTAAATTTGCTTAGAAGAGCTCCAGAGAACAACTCATCTCCTATGTTTCAAGTCCATGAATTGTTTTCACTTTTAATATTACCGTAACTTTATTATATGATTACCTTTTTATCTATAAATATATCTATTTATAGATTTATTATGCCTCTAACTATTATATTAACTTTACAATAGTTAGAGGCATAATAAATTACTAATATGGCTTTGAATCGAAACTTTCATTATTTAATTTTTCATCAAACGCCTCAGCCAACTTTTCAGTCTCACTAAAAACGGTATTCCAATATTTAATGCGTGTATCTGCATCAAGATCGGTAAAGTCGTTTCTGTCTGGGATTTTTCCGTAAGGTAAGCTTACTATAAATTCTTTTGATGGAGTGATCATTACCACATTATCGTAATTAAGTGGTGATACTTTACGTTTTAAATTTTTATCGAACCACCCTGCTTTTGGCTCACTATTAAAATGCGGATATAAAATAAGTCCTGGGTTATTAATTTTTAAGTCAAAGTGGTAATCGATAATTCCGCCGTCGCGATATATAAATTTTTTATACTTTTTTATTTATATTTTTGTATTGGTAATAGCCTTAGCTTTAAATAAAAAAGGGCTACACGCCTAATGCCGATCAGTTAAGGTTAATTGATCGGTTGACCGATCTAAATGATCGTGAATAATCCGTAATTAGTTTCGCTAATTACGGTTTTTTTATGGATATTCAAACAGCTCTTTCAACCACCTTCTCATCTGCTGATGAATTTACAACGCTTGATAACTTATCTGGCATCTTAGATCCCGAATTACTTAACCAAGCTTTTGAAAAATCGGGTGTCGCCACCGTTCGTAAACGTCGCCTACCACTCGATGCTGTCGTTTGGTCTGTGATTGGTATGAGTTTATTTCGTCATGAATCTGTTTGGGATATAGCCTCTAAAATGGACATCGCCTTACCAGGTAAAGGGAAACTAGTTGCCCCTAGTGCCATGGTTCAAGCGAGACAACGCTTAGGTGAAGATGCTGTCGAGCAGGTCTTCAAGATGATGGCGTCACGGCATTATAATCATGCCCACTTCGATACATTTTGTGGCTTAAATCTATTAGCAGTTGATGGCGTTGTTTTTCGTACACATGATACGCCAGAGAATAAAGACGTATTTGGGTGTGGCTCAACCCAGTATGGTGAAAATACCTATCCGCAAATTCGGATGGTATGCCACATGGAGCTAACGAGCCATCAACTCATTAATTGTACTTTTAACGGGCAACATCAAGGAGAAATGACACTCGCTGAAGAGCTCATTGAAGGTACACCGGATAACTCATTAACCTTATTTGATCGCGGTTATTATTCATTAGGGCTTTTGCATCGTTGGCACCAAGCAGGGACTGAAAGGCACTGGATGATACCTGTCAGAAAAGGCTTAACCGTTGATACCATAAAGAAAATGAGTAAAAATGACCAGTTAGTGCGTCTTAAAACATCGCCACAAGCGCGAAAAAAGTTTACTGACTTGCCAGAGTTTATAGAAGCTCGGCTGCTTACTTACACGCATAATAATAAGCAGTATCAGATTCTTACATCAATGCTTGATGTAATGCGTTACCCATCAAAAGAAATCGCTGATTTGTACATGCATCGCTGGGAAATAGAAATAGGATATCGAGAAATAAAACAAACAATGTTGCACTCAAACTATATCCTACGCTCAAAAAGGCCGGATATGATAAGGCAAGAATTGTGGGGGTTACTAATTGCCTACAATATTATAAGAATAGCCATGCGTGAGGCAGCAGAGTTACTGGAAGTATGGCCAAATCAACTGAGTTTTTCTCATTGTTCAAGACATATCAATGTATTTCTGTTAACTATCCCACTGACAAGTCCGGGAAATTTACCAAAACGCTATGAGCATTTATTAGAAACGCTGACGCTATTTCAGTTACCAACAAGGCATCATGAGCGCAGCTTTCCACGATGTGTGAAAAAGAAACCATCTAAATATCCCTATAAAAAAAAGCCAGTCAGTGTTAACTGACTGACATTA